>JBLINN010000048.1:0-17402 GCA_047639325.1 Paracoccaceae bacterium
GGCGCGTTGTTTTCTATGTTAAAGAAGGCGCGCTTATCGAAGCAGGTAATCTGCAACACCTGATCCTCAGTGCATTTGACACCTTGTCGGAAGATGCACAGCGTTGTCTTGAACTTGCGGCCACCAAGGGGCGACGGTTCAGCCTGCGGTTTCTCAAGCGGGCCTTTGGCGATGAAGACCGGGTTGTCGCGGTTGTGGACGAACTTACCAATATCGGTCTTATCGAGGCAGACCCGAACGGCGGGCGCAACACATTGCGGTTCTCGCACGCGCTTGTCGCGGACTCGATCTATCAGGCGGCCCTTTTGGGAGAGCGTAAACGCTTGCATGCAAAGGTTGCCGCCGCAATTGCACAAGACAAGGATACCCGCCCATCGGCGTTGGCCTATCATTACGAACATGCGGGTATGTCCGACAAAGCGGTTCAATTCTATTGGCAATCTGCATCAGAAGCGATGGCCGTCTTTGCGGTGGACATTGCCGACCAACAGCTAGAGCGTGCGTTCGCGTTGATTGATACGCAACCGGATGCAATCACTAACGAGGACTATGGCGAATTGCTGGTGCTGCACTGCCATGCCATGGATGCATTCGGTAATTTTCGCCGCCTGAACGAAGTGATCGAAAAGCGCCTGCCGCGCCTTGCGGCGATTGGACCGTCGCCAAACTATGTGATTTGCCTGACCCTTCAGGCGCTGTCACGCTGTCACGGTGCACAATATGACCGCGCCCGGCAACTGATCGACCATGCCACAAAGGTCAGCGCCGAAATTGACGACAAACCCTCGGCGGCATGGGTGCAGATCTCCATGATGCGTATCTATCAGGACGCGGAATTAGCCCCCATCGAAGCAATTGAAGACATCTATAATGGGGTTCGCCCTGTCGCTTTGCAACTTGGCGACCGGCACATGTTTCTGACTGCGATCTACAATCTTCAGGCGGCTTACCGCAGTATTGGTCAAATGCATAAGGCGAATGCACTGATCGAAGAGTTGGAAACATTCGGACGCAATAGCAACAATTCCCGGGCGATTGCCTATGCGAACTGGGCCAAGGCGATCAACTGTTTTAGCAAACGGGATGCTAAGTCGCTGCGCACGGCCACGCAGGCTGTCCTGCGCCACGCGCCCAACGGAACGGCAGATTGGTGTGTGGCGTCGATTCTGACGGTGGCCACGGGCTTGCTTGAACCAACAGCGGGCCCTGATCCTGAGCTTTTTACACCGTATATGAAAGAAACCCGCGAGTTTGAGAATTTCACGCTACATCATATTGCCTGGGTTGGGCGGACTCTGGCCTTTTTCAAGTCCGGTCAGATCGCGCGGGGGCAACGCGAGCTTCGGGCGATGGAGGTTGATTTCCACCATTCCGCAACGGACGAGCTAAAGCGCGTATTGCTGCTTTATCAATCCGATATTCTGCTGACGGTGGCTGGTTTGAAACCCTCTTCCGGGCCAAGACCCAAGCTGGCGCTGAAAGACATTGCGGCGTTCCTTGGAATGCGGATGTTTGCCCGCCGCAAGGCCGCGCGCCTGCTTCGGTCGTATCTTCAGCAAACTCCGGCACAGGCCGGGCCGTTGGTGGCACAGGCGCATTTCGGGCTTGGGTTGCTCGCCAAATCGCGCGGTCAGCATACGCAGGCGAACGATCATCTTTCCAAGGCTGTCAAATTTTATTCTGATCAGGGATATGACGCCGCTGCGGGCGATGTGATGACGGCTCTGAACGGTTAGAACGCCAGAATAGTTCCCGACTGATCCAGCCAGAACGACCCGAGCGTGAACGCAAGAAACAGGCCCAGAATGGTTACGCCAAGAACGGGCACGGATTTGGGTGGCGGGCCAAAGAACGTTGCCCCCTGCACAAGCATCGCCGCCCCGGCAAAGATGCTCAGCGCCAGCATGGATTGTCCGCTTAACGGCGCGAAATATCTGTAATACAACATCACCCCACCAAGAATGATCGCATACTCAAGCGCAACCGATATCGGCCGGTTCCGCCACAGCCCAAACCCCGCCTTGGCTCCACCCTTGGTGATCTGAAGGGTGCCATCATGTACCAGAAGGTCCAAAAGCCAATGGGAAAATGCCACGGTGAATACGACCGCGATGGACGTGCCCGACACACCGGCGATGGCGGCCAGCCCCGTGGCCGCAGCACTGATGACAAATGCACCGGCAAGGCTGTGGGAATATGGCATGTGATAAAGGTTCAGCGGCGTGGTCGCGGTGGCACCTTTTCTGATCTCCAGCTTTTCCACCCCGGCAAGAACAAGACCTGCCCAGACAATGTCAATTGCCTGTGTTGCAACCATCAGAACCGGCAGCGTTGCGGCGGGATAAATCGCATGCACCCCAAGGGCGATACCATAGTGGCCGATGAACATGCCGCTGGCTCCTTTGCGCCATTGTGTGCACAAAATAACAGGTGACTTGCAAACTAAGGTTGAATTACGGTTGGTTTATTACCCCATCTCGGTGTGCCATTTTTTGATTACACGTTGGAAATCATTACGATAGCAAAAATTCTCGCGGCCCTCAGATCGTGGAAGTTCTGGTCGACAGTTGCCTTGTTCGTCGCGTTCACATTGTTTCCTGCGCTCAGATCTGCGCCTGTTGCGCTGATTGTCGAACGCCTTACACCGCCTGAACTACCTAATCCTCCCCTGATGAAATCGCGTGTGCGGCTGGATCAGAACTGGTCCGAAAAGGTCAGCCAGAGATTTCGCCATATCTCACCGGGAACAAGCACATTTCCCGCTCCACTGGAATGGTTGCTTGCCCTGAGCAACCGGAGAGTTCGCCATTCGGATTGCTAATTCCTGACGCTGAACCTGCATTCCTTGACACTGCGTATTTGCGCCGTTTCGGGTTTATCGCCTCGGCAACATCCGCCGAAAACCCGGATGGGCTGCCTATTGGATTTGCTCGCACCGAATTCCAGAATCTACCAGGGGTTTCAGCCAGTTCCACTGCGCTTGGTCTGACGTGTGCAGCTTGCCACACGCGGCGCTTTACCTATGGCGACACAGAATATCTGGTCGAAGGCGGCCCCTCGACCGTTGATCTTGATGGCTTTTCCAGCGCATTGGGCGCGGCCCTTGGACAGACGTTGTTATCTGCTACCTTGCGAACACCCAACCGCCGGTTCAAACGGTTTGCGCATCGGGTTCTAGGGTGCTGCGATGAAGGTCATTGGCAACGCGGAAAGGCGAGAAACCGGTCGTTGGCGGAACAATCGAGGCAAGAATTCACACCCGTTGCCTGGCAGTGGTTTGTTTGCAAACCACGAGAAGGGGCCATGCTGGGCTTTCGAAGTATCCGAAGTTTGCAGAAATTCGCCTCCGCCCATTCTTCGGTTCACAACCATTTCAATCTGGAACGCCACCTCTACTCACGCGCTAATTTCAAACACCACCGCGCCACCGCGCTTGCTGAGATGTCGTCAACTTTGTACGTCATAAGAGGCAGCGTCGCGGCTGTCCTTACAGAGACTGGTTCGCATCCGTCTGACAGCGCCAAATGAGCCGCAATCTGCCTTAAACAGATTTTGTGATTGCTCAATGTCATTGACACGTTAACATTGTCCCATGACAAATTGGATACCTGATAGAAAATCTCTGCGACAACCATTGCATTTAAGTCTGGCGGCCTCAGTCTCGGCGGCAATTGAAGACGGTAGGCTAAAAGCCGGGCAGCGCCTTCCAACACATCGCAGTCTGGCCGTGCAGCTTAATCTAAGCGTGAATACAGTCAGCAAAGCCTACGACGCATTAAAACGGCAGAACCTGATTGATGGGCAGATTGGGCGTGGCAGCTTTGTAACGGATCAAAAGAAACTCGAGCATCAGCCCTACAATCTCGAATCAGAACCAAAAAACCTGCTTGATCTGTCGATCTCGAGGCCGGCCTACAGCAGGCTACACGTTGACCGGATGCAAAACCTTCTCATGAAACTGCCCCGTGATCTTAATTCACAGATGTTTCTGTCTTGCCGCCCGAATATCGGGTTCGAGTCACACCGGCTTGCCGGAACCAAGTGGTTGTCGCTCTGTGGCCTGATCACGCGACCGGAAAATATTATTATGACCAATGGAGTTACGCACGGCATGACAGCCGCGCTTTCCGCACTGACACGCCCCGGTGACATTGTTCTGTGCGATACGATTACACACCATCTTCTTGTGTCGGCCTGCGCCTATCTTGGGTTGCAGCTTGTGGGGCTTGAAATCGACGAGTTCGGTATCGTACCGGATGCTCTTGAAAAGGCTTGCTCTGAGTTGAGGCCTAAAGTGTTGTATTTGCTGCCGTCATTGACCAACCCGAACGTTCACATGATGCCAGAAGACCGCCGCAGACAGTTAGCGGACGTTGCACGAAAGTATAAATTGTTTATTGTCGAGAATGACGCATTCGGTCCCGTTGCCGAGGATCGCCCACCACCGGTTTCTGCAATTGTTCCTGAACTTTCAATATATCTGACGACATTCACGAAATGCACGATGTCAGGATTACGCGCAGGTTATCTGGTTGCCCCAGAATTTCTTTTCCCGGCTTTGACAGGTCGCTTGATTGTTTTTGGGTGGATGGCTACGCCACTCATGTGTGAAATTGCCACTCGCTGGGTACTGGATGGTACAGCAGAAGAGCTTGCCCTGTGGCAGCGCAAAAAACTGCGGGATCGCTACGAGATTGCACGAACTGAACTTGCAGGGTTTGATTGGCGCGGTCACCCTTCGGCCTTGCATCTTTGGCTCAAACTGCCAAGCGAGTGGGACTCGGCCAGTCTCGTTGCCCACGCCCGGCAACTGAATATTGCCGTATCTCCCGAAACGCCATTCCTGGCGCCGCAATCGAATCCACAGAACGCGGTTCGGATATCGGTCGCCAGCATTCAGGACCCCGAGCGATTCCGACAGGCATTGCGCATGGTGGCGGGCCTTCTAAACCAGCGGCGTGAGCCACTGCCCCAACTTGTCTATTGATATTGTCATGCGACAATAAAAGAATTGACTCACATTACAACTCCATATCTCACTCGTAATGCCAAATATTGATATGGTACAATCTGCGAGGAACCGATGACCTATAGACCAAAATTATCCGTACTGATTTGCGCCGCGGCAACCGCCGCCGTGGTTTCAGCATCTGCTGCACAGGCAGACAACTGGCGCTATGCCATGGAAGAAGGGTTGACTGATCCGCAAGGATTGTACGCCACCAAATTTAAGGAAGAAATCGAAGCAAACTCGGACCACACGATTCAGATTTACCCAGTCGGATCGCTGGGTGAATCGGCAGATGCGATGGAGCAGGCCCAGGCCGGGTTGCTTCAGTTCATTGATCAGTCACCGGGGTTTACCGGCGCATTGATACCGGAAGCCGAGGCATTTCTTGTGCCCTACATTCAGCCGACCGACCCGCAGGAAGTGCGCACCTTCTTTAAGGAAGGCATCGCTGTGAACGAAATGTTCCACGATATTTACCGCGAACAGGGTCTGGAATTGCTAGCGGTATTCCCGGAAGGCGAGCAAGTCGTCACCACGATGAAGGAATTCCACTCACCAGAAGATCTGGCGGGCATCAAAATTCGCACAATGACATCGCCTTTGCTGCTGGAAACCTACAAAGCTTTCGGCGCTTCACCGATTGCCATGGCTTGGGGTGAACTTATTGGAGCGTTGAAAACCAACATGGTCGACGGTCAGGAAAACCCGACCATCTGGATCGAGGCCTATGGCCTGGATGACCTGACCAAAGTTCTGACTTATACAGGTCATGGTCAGTACACCACGGCTGTGATGGCCAATGCCGACTTTTACGACGGGCTGAGCGACGAAGACAAAACCCTCGTCCAGAACGCTTCGCAAGTGGCGCTTGACTATATTCTTGATGTTGCTGTGGATCTGGATTCAACCGGGTTGGCGAAAATTCGGGAAACAAATCCTGATTACACGATCGTTCGCCTGACCGAAGAAGAACGCGCTGTGTTCAGAGAACGCGCGCTACAAGTCGAAGCCGCATTTATCGAAAGAGCCGGCGAGCGTGGCGCAGCGATCCTAGAGCAAATGAAAAAAGATCTGGTTGCAGCGAGGCAATAAGATTTCTCAGCAGGTGTTCTGTAAATTTACCGTATAAACGCCTGTTTTAAATAAAACGTCGGGCCTGGCGAAAAAGTTGGGCCCGAAATGCAATGTTGGCAATCCGTCACATCCTAAATGCCCGGTGGAGAAACATGAGCGAAATATCCGAAAAAAGGTCTGGTCTGGCTGGAATTATCGACGCTGTCGACAGAGTCATAGCCAAACTGGAACGGGCTATCATGGCCATAGGCGTGATCTTGATGGCCATCAACACCATCGCAAACGTAATCAGCCGGTTTGTTTTCAACCATTCGATCATCTTTGCCGAAGAGCTGAACAGCATATTCATTTTGCTGGTGACGTTCGCAGGGATTGGCTACGCCGCGCGCCATGGTCGCCATATCCGTATGTCTGCTATTTCAGACGCCCTGCCCAAACGGGCAAGAAAGATTTTGATGACCGTGATCACGGCCGTCACGGCGGCTTTGTTGTTGGTACTGGCATGGTATGCGGTTCAGTACATCATCAGCCTGCAGGCCAAAGGGCGTGTGTACCCTGCCTTGGGTATTCCAGTCTACATTAGCTACCTTTGGGTGCCGATCGGCTTGGGTGTGACTGGCATTCAATATGCGCTGACCTTCATAAGAAACCTTCAGGAAAAAGATATCTACCTGTCGACTAATCTGCGTGAAGAAGACGCACAGGAAATGGAATTGGAGCTTTAGAAGTGGCACTTACAATGTTCTCCGTAATGGTTGTCCTGCTGCTTCTTGGATTTCCAATGATGGTTCCGCTGATCGCTGCTGCAATGATTGGCGTTATAGAACTATTTGGCACAATCGACAAAACCGAGTTCATGATTCAGCAAATGCTGGGGGGTATCAGGCCGTCGTCATTGATCGCGGTTCCAATGTTCATACTGGCCGCTGACATCATGACACGCGGTCAATCGGCTAACCGGTTGATTGATATGGTCATGGCCTTCATTCGCCACATCCGCGGCGGCCTGGCTGTCAGTACGGTGTCAGCCTGCGCGCTGTTTGGTGCGGTGTCCGGGTCCACACAGGCCACGGTTGTTGCGGTTGGCACACCATTGCGCCCACGCATGCTGAAAGGTGGATACAAGGATTCTTTCACACTCGCCCTGATCGTCAACTCAAGTGACATTGCCTTCCTGATCCCGCCCAGCATTGGCATGATCATCTACGGCGTGGTGGCAAAAGCATCCATCCCGGAACTTTTCATCGCAGGCCTTGGGCCCGGACTTCTGATCATAGTCATGTTCTCGATCTACAGCATGATCTACGCCAAAATGAACAACGTGCCCACCGAGCCGGTCGCGACATGGTGCGAGCGCGCAACTGCGGTCAAACGGGCCATGTGGCCATTGGGTTTCCCCTTTCTGATCATCGGTGGCATCTTCTTTGGCA
This sequence comes from Paracoccaceae bacterium, assembly GCA_047639325.1. Lineage (GTDB taxonomy): Bacteria > Pseudomonadota > Alphaproteobacteria > Rhodobacterales > Rhodobacteraceae > NVQY01. Next base: position 7,516 of record JBLINN010000048.1, read on the forward strand.
TTTACAGCCCGACAGAAGCCGCGGCCATCGGCGTGCTCTATGCGGTATTCTTGGAAACCGTCATCTTCCGTTCGATGCGCGTTAGGGATCTTTACTCAATTGCACTGTCAACCGGCATGGTTACGGCCGTGGTCTTCATCCTTGTTGGCGCAGGTGCCGCTTTTGCCTGGGTTCTGTCATATGCGCAGATCCCACAGCAAATCCTTGGGGCGATTGGCATCGACGAAATGGGGCAGATTGGCGTGCTGTTCACGATCTCAATTGCGTTCTTTATCGGATGTATGTTCGTAGATCCGATTGTGGTGATCCTGATTTTTGTTCCGATCTTTGCACCTGTGGTCGAAAAAACCGGACTTGACCCAATTCTTGTCGGTACGTTGATCACATTGCAGGCGGCGATCGGTTCAGCCACACCGCCATTTGGTTGCGATATTTTCACGGCGGTCGCGGTATTCAAACGCCCTTATCTGGAGGTGGTCAGAGGCACGCCACCCTTCGTGATTATGCTGTTAAGCGTTTCGGTATTGATGATCTTCTTTCCGCAGATTGCACTGTTTCTGCGCGATGTCGCCTTTCCTAAGTAAGTGGAGTAGCAAATGTTCACATCTATACTAGCCCCTTTTGACGGGTCCGTCGGGGCTGAATCCGCGCTCCGCAAGGCCACTGAGCTGGCTGTTCTTTGTGATGCCGAATTGACGGTACTAACATTGTACCGCCACCATTCTGTGCTGGAAGGTTCTATGTATGTGATAAATGCAGAACGGCCTGAAAATATTGACGACATTATGCACAACCACGCCAAAGAGATTGCCGAACATGGCGCGTCTATCGCGCGCCAAGCTGGTTGCAAGAATATCAGGGCCTTTGTCAAAGGGGGGCCAACGGCGCGAACAATTGTTAGCTTTTCAGAAGAGCACAAAAATGATCTGATCGTTATCGGAAGTCGTGGACTTGGGTCGCTTGAGGGGCTGTTGCTTGGCAGCGTTTCCCACAAGGTGACAAGCATGGCCAAATCTCCTGTACTTGTCGTTTAGGAAAACAAATGCCTCTCGATGTTCAATCAACACCGACAACAATCGCTGCCCGTCTCGATGATCGCCCGGTCCCCAAAAGGATCGCGTTGATTGCGCTGGCAACAGATCACACCACCGAGCGCGACTTTGCGCGTATCTGCGATCCTGATCAGGTAGGCGTCTACGTAAACCGTATTGATTTTGTAAATCCGACGACGCGCGAAGCGCTGCTTCAGACTGGCCCGCGGCTGACCGAAGCCGCAGCACAGATATTGCCGGATGAAGAGGTGGATGTGATCGCCTATGGCTGCACCGCCGCCTCGATTGTTTTGGGCAATGACGTGGTGACGGATTATTTGAATGCGGCCAAGCCCAATGCGCCCTGCGTGACCCCCAGTTCTGCGGCATTTGACGCGTTTGCGGCGTTGGGTGTTGCGCGTGTTAGCGTGCTGACGCCATACAGCCGCGAAGTTACTGATGAACTGGCGCAGTACTTTTCAACACACGGTCCCGAAGTGATAAATGCGTCATGCTTTGGATTAACCGACGACCGCGAAATGGCGCGCGTGTCCGAAGCAAGCATTATCGAGGCCGGGATAGCGGCCTGCGATCCAAAGGCCGACGCCCTATTTCTGTCCTGTACCGGCTTGCGTGCCGCCGTCTGTGTCGAGCGGATAGAAGACCGTCTGGGCAAGCCGGTGATTACCTCAAATCAGGCCATGATCTGGCGCTGCTTGCGACTGGCCGGTCTGACTGATCCGATAAAGAGATTCGGGCAAATTTTTGAACTCTAACGTGACGGCGAAACTAATAGTGACATCAAATATCACACTCCAAGACAGTTTCGCAGCTCGTCAGCGCATTGCCGACCGGGTCCACTATACGCCCTTGGTTGGCTCCCCCTCGCTTAGTGCGCGCACGGGGGGTGATATCTCGCTTAAACTCGAGAACACGCAGATTACCGGCAGCTTTAAACTACGCGGCGCGACCAATGCGATCCTGTCCCTGACTGAGGCCGAGCGTGCAGTGGGGGTTGTTGGTGTCTCAACCGGCAACCACGGACGCGGGCTGGCATACGCCGCCGCGCAGGCTGGCGTGCGCTGCATCATCTGCATGTCGGAACTGGTGCCACAAAACAAGATCGACGGCATCAAATCCCACGGCGCCGAGGTGCGCATTGTGGGCCGCTCGCAAGATGATGCGCAGTTGGAGGTGGACCGGCTGGTGGCCGAAGGCATGGTGATGCTGCCGCCCTTTGATCACCGCGATATCATCGCAGGCCAAAGCACCGTCGCGCTGGAAATGCTGGAACAGGCCCCGGATCTGAACACTGTTCTGGTGCCGCTGTCTGGCGGTGGCCTGATCTCAGGTGTGGCCATGGTGATGAAGGCGGTGAACCCCAATATCCGGGTCGTTGGCATCTCGATGGAACGCGGCGCGGCGATGTATGAATGCCAGCAAGCGGGCAAGCCCATTCTGGTCGAGGAACAAGCAACACTTGCAGATTCCCTTGGCGGCGGTATCGGGTTGGATAATGCCTATACCTTTGAAATGACAAAGAACCTTGTCGACAATATTGTTCTGGTTTCTGAGGTAGAGATCGCCGAAGCCATCCGCCATGCCTATTGGCAAGAACGCCAGATCATCGAAGGGTCGGGCAGTGTCGGCATCGCGGCACTTCTGGCGGGCAAAATTGACACGCCGGCCCGCTGCGTGTCGCTGATCAGTGGGCAGAACATCGACATGGCCCTGCACAAGCGCTTGATCGATGGTGAAAATGTCGATGTGGCAACAAGAACTTACGCAACGGAGGGCGCAGATGCCTGAAATCAAGATTCTGACCGAGGCTGACCTGCGTAAAGCCGTTCCGCTGGATGGTGATGCGGTGGCCTGTGTAGAGGAGGCGTTTTACCTTCTGGCGACCAAAGACGTTCAAATGCCGCCGATCCTTAGCTTTCATGTGCCTGAGCATAATGGCGAGGTGGATGTGAAAACCGCTTATGTGCCGGGGCTGGACGGGTTTGCCATCAAGATGAGCCCTGGCTTTTTCGACAACCCCAAACTGGGTCTGCCTAGCCTCAATGGGCTGAGTGTTCTGTTCGATGCCAAGACCGGCATCGTGCGGGCCGTGCTTTTGGACAACGGCTATCTGACAGATGTGCGTACGGCCGCGGCCGGGGCGGTTGCCGCCAAATATCTATCGCGCAAAGACAGCAAGGTTGCAGGCATTCTGGGCAGTGGCATCCAAGCGCGTTTGCAACTAGAGGCGCTGATGCTGGTCCGCGGGATCGAACGCGCTGTTATCTGGGGACGAGATTCGCAAAAGGCCGAAGCCTGCGCTTACGATTGTTCTGAAAAGCTTGGTATTGAAGTGACCGTCGGCAGCATTGCCGAGGTGTTGGCCGAAGCTGACATTGTTGTCACAACAACCCCATCAGGCACACCACTGATCAGCGCAGACATGCTGCGCCCGGGCCAGCATGTGACGGCGATGGGCTCGGATGCTGATTACAAGACAGAGTTGGCACCGGACGTGATCCCCGCTGCAACACTGTTTGTCTGCGACCGTATAGAGCAGTCCGTCAAACAAGGAGAGCTTCGCCCAGCCATTGCTGCAGGAAATGTGACTGACCTTGGGCTATTCCCCGAATTGGGTCAGATCATTGCGGGCCAGAAACCGGGCCGCGTTTCGGTGCAGGATATAACTGTTTGCGATTTGACCGGCACTGGCGTTCAGGACACCGCAATAGCAACCCTTGCAGGTGCCCGGGCAGATGCCGCAGGCGCAGGCACAACGATCAACAGCTAAACAACTAGGAAATACCAGGATGGCAAAGCCAAAATTGCATTTTACCCGCGCCGAGTTCCAGCAACGCATCAAAAAAACCCGAACGGAAATGGCCCGCCGCGGGTTGGATAATCTGATCGTGACCGACCCGTCGAACATGAACTGGCTTACAGGCTATGACGGCTGGTCTTTTTATGTGCATCAATGCGTCGTGCTGGGATTGGAAGGCGAACCGATCTGGTACGGTCGCGGTCAGGACGCCAATGGTGCCGTGCGTACCTGTTTCATGGATCCAGCGAATATCATCGGCTACCCAGATCACTACGTGCAATCGAGCGAACGGCACCCGATGGACTATCTCTCAGCACAATTGGCGGACCGGGGTCTAAGTGGCGGCAACATTGGCGTTGAGATGGACAATTACTGGTTCACCGCTGCTGCCTATGCCTCATTGCAGAAATACTTGCCCAATGCGCATTTTAGCGATGCCACTGCCTTGGTCAATTGGCGCCGCGCCGTGAAATCCGAAGCAGAGCTGACCTATATGCGCCAGGCGGGCAAGATTGTTGAGCGCATTCATCAACGCATTTTCGACAAGATCGAGCCGGGTATGCGAAAATGCGATCTGGTCGCCGACATCTATGACGCTGCCCTGCGCTATGACGAGGACGCGGGATTTGGCGGCGACTATCCGGCGATCGTGCCGTTGCTGCCATCCGGGTCTGACGCCGCTGCGCCGCATCTGACTTGGGATGATTTGCCGATGCAAAGCGGTGAGGGCACTTTCTTTGAAGTCGCAGGGGTTGTGCACCGCTATCACTGCCCGCTGTCGCGCACCATTTTCCTGGGTAAACCGACGCAAACCTTTCTGGATGCTGAAAAAGCGGTGCTAGAGGGCATGGAAGCGGGGCTTGAGAAAGCCCGCGTCGGGAATGCTTGCGAAGATATCGCGCTCGCCTTTTTCAAGGTGCTCAAAAAATACGGCATCCAAAAGGACAACCGCGCTGGCTATCCGATCGGCCTCAGCTACCCGCCGGACTGGGGCGAACGCTCCATGTCGCTGCGCCCCGGCGACACGACAGTGTTGCAGGAAAATATGACCTTCCATTTCATGACCGGCCTGTGGATGGAGGATTGGGGTTTTGAGATCACTGAAAGCATCCGCATTGGCGCAGATGGCGCTGAATGCCTGTCAAATGTACCGCGCAAATTGTTCGTGAAGGACTAAGCCATGAAGGCAAACCCGATATCCCCTACCATCCCGCTAAATCAGGACGGTGTGCATCACGGTTTTCTAAAGCTGCCCTATAGCCGCGATGAAAGTGCCTGGGGCTCAATCATGATCCCGTTGACGGTGATCCAGAACGGCACGGGCAAAACCGCGCTTTTGACCGGTGCCAACCATGGTGATGAATACGAAGGGCCTATTGCCCTGCACGAGCTGGCATCAACCCTGAAAGCACAGGATGTGACCGGTCGGTTAATCATCGTTCCGGCATTCAACTACCCGGCGTTTCGTGCTGGCAGTCGCACGTCATCCATCGACAAAGGCAATATGAACCGCTCCTTCCCGGGGCGGCCCGATGGTACGGTGACGGAAAAGGTCGCTGATTATTTTCAGCGCATTTTGCTCCCACTTGCAGATGTCGCTGTGGATTTCCATTCGGGCGGCAGGACGCTGGATTTCGTGCCCTTTGCAGCCGCGCATATTCTGGATGACAAGGCCACTCAAGACGCCTGCTTTGCCGCCATGAAGGTATTTAACGCGCCTTATTCGGTTCAACTTTTGGAGATCGACTGCGCGGGCATGTATGACACTGCGGTTGAAGAAATGGGCAAGATACTTGTCACCACCGAGCTGGGCGGCGGCGGTTCATCCACTGCACGTAGCAACGCAATCGCCAAGAAGGGTCTGCGCAACGTGCTGATCCACTTTGGCATTCTAAAGGGCGAGATGCAGATCGACCCTACCGTAAACCTTTCGATGCCGGATGATGACTGTTTCCTTATCAGCGAAGGCGATGGCCTTTATGAGGCAATGGTGGACTTGGGTGAGCCGGTTGCCAAAGGTGATCTGGTGGCCCGTGTCTGGCCGCTGGATCGCACCGGGCTGGCACCCGTGGAATATTGTGCCCGTCGCGACGGTTTGCTGATCAGCCGCCATTTTCCGGGACTGATCCAGTCCGGTGACTGCGTGGCGGTTCTGGGCGTGGCCGGGGCCTGAGGAGAGCCTTATTTTGCAACTGGACCAGCGCGACCTTGAAATTCTTCGTGTTCTTTCGACCGAAGGGCGGATCAGCAAGGCTGCGCTGGCTGATCGAGAGCGACCCCTTTGAGGTGTCGCGCCGGGCAACGTCTAGGGCGCGGCGGCGCAGGATGGCGATGTTGGCCGGGCCATTGTCCTTACGGTTGCGCGCGGCGTCCTCGCGAAACGAGACGTCAAGCTGCCCGCTGACCTCTCGGGCATGTTTCATGCCCGAGAGGCGGGGCCAGCGTCAGGCGCAACCGGGCGGCATAGGCCGAGACCATCATCCGGGTGCGAGCACTCTCGCCCTTGTCGCGCGCGCCCAGCAAAGCTTTGCCGTCCATTGCCCGGCAGGTGATGCTTGCATCACCGAGAGGGGATCGCGATCACATCGCCCTCGCCGAGCAGCGCGGTGATCTTCGCCAGCACCTGCCCAAAGGCCGCGTCCAGCGCCTTTGGGTCGATCATCCGGAGCACTGTCGAAAAGGTGTCATGCGATGGGATCGAATACTTGAGTTTCAGGAAGCCTTTGAAAACATGCTCTTTTGAACGGCCAAAGGTTGACATTTCGGCGCAACTTTTCGCGCCGCAAAGCACTGCCCTTCTCGGGCATTCACGAATGCCCTGCCAGTCAGTGGACAAAGCCCACGACCAGCAGTTTGCAAAGGTCATGGCGGGTATTTCTGGCCCGGGGGTCGGGGACATCTTTGAGCGCGGTGAGGAAGGTTTCCATGTCGGGTTCAAGCTCCAGAGGGGTTGTTCGTCCCACAAAAATCCATCCATCCGATAACCGCAAGACCTGTCAGGTCAGGTCAAATCCAATATGCGATTCCCCTGCGCTTGGGGGCGGATTCGATTATCTAATGCAGATCGTGACCAGCGATATCGACGCCTATCAACGGCTCATTGACGAAATGCTTGAAGCCCGCATCGGCCTGGCGCGGTATTTCACTTATGTGGTGACCAAGGCGGTGAAGGGCGGAGGTGCGCCACCACTCGAACTACTGTTGAACCGTTAATGCCGGGTGCAAATGCCCGAAAAGGTTAATTCTGCCGCCAGATCCGCTGCAGAAGAAGATTCCTCTCAAATTCCAGTGAATTTCAGTCCCACTCCACGCGGGAGACATGCGATTTAGTCGGTAAATTATTGGGAAAAAACCATGTTAGACACCGCACTTTCTAACCGAAAAGACATAACCGACAAACGCCTTATCCGTGGATATTCCTATATCGACGGCAAATGGTGTGCCGCGTCAAACGGCGAGACGCTTGCCGTGGCAAACCCTGCTGATGGGACAACGCTGGGCGACGTGTCCAGCCTGACGGCAGAGGATTCAATGACGGCAGTAGATGCCGCACAAAAGGCATTTCCGGCCTGGGCTGGTCTTTTGCCACAGCAACGATCGGTTATCTTGCGCAGCTGGTTTGATCTTTTGAACGAACACAAAGAAGATCTGGCGCGCATCATGGTAGCCGAGCAAGGCAAGCCCCTGTCCGAAGCGCGTGGCGAGATTGATTACGGGGCCGCTTTTGTCGAATTTTACGCGGAAGAGGCTAAGCGTCCGAATATCGAAGGTGTCACAAGCCATTTGCCCGACGCCGAGGTCGAATTGTGGTTGGAACCAGTGGGCGTTGTCGCTCTGATCACGCCGTGGAATTTCCCCAACGCCATGCTGACGCGCAAAGCGGCGGCAGCGCTGGCAGCTGGTTGCACAATTGTTGCGCATCCCTCTGGTGAAACCCCGTTTTCGGCACTTGCGCTGGCTGAACTGGCCGAACGAGCTGGCATCCCCGCCGGAGTTTTCAACGTAGTCACTGGCCGCGCGGCCACGGTTGTGGAGCCATGGACAAAGGACACGCGTGTGCGGGCCCTCTCTTTCACCGGTTCGACCCCGGTCGGCAAGCTTCTCTATCGTCAGTCTGCCGAAACGGTAAAGCGTTTGGTGATGGAACTGGGTGGTCATGCACCACTTATCGTCTTCAAAGGCGCTGATATCGAAAATGCCGTTTCCGAAGCAATCAAGGCAAAATTCGCAACCACGGGGCAGGATTGCCTTGGGGCCAACCGGATTTTCGTTGAGCGTCCGATCTATGACAAGTTTTGCACGAAATTCACCGCAGCAGCCAAGGCGCTGACCATCGGTAAAGGCATGGACGATTGTGACCTTGGCCCACTGATGAACGAAAAAGCGGTTCAAAAACAAGAAGAGCATGTCGCAGATGCGTTGACCAAGGGTGCCAAACTGGCCTGCGGCGGCAAACGACACGAGTTGGGCCCGCTGTTTTACGAGGCGACGGTTCTGACGGATGTGCCAAATGACGCTTTGATTATGTCGGATGAAACCTTCGGACCGGTGGCGGCGATCGCCCCGTTCGACACCGAAGAAGAGGTAATTGCGTGGGCCAACGATACCGAATACGGCCTTGTTGCCTATGTTCATTCCGATGACCCAAAGCGTATTTATCGCGTCAGCCGCGCGTTGCAGTTCGGCATGGTGGCGGTGAACCGTACCAAGGTCACCGGCGCACCAATTCCTTTCGGTGGCACCAAACAATCGGGCCTTGGCCGCGAAGGGGCGCGACGTGGAATGGAAGAATTCATGGAAATTAAATACGTCTGCCGCGACTGGGCATAGTACGTAATAATCAGAGGATAATGGAATGCTTAAAAACGATCATCTTGAAGAATGGGACCGCGAAAACTTTTTCCACCCATCGACCCATCTGGCTGAGTTCGCCCGTGGAAACATACCGCAGCGCGTGGTCACAGGCAGCAAGGATTGCCATATTGAAGACCGCGACGGCAATCGTCTGCTCGATGCGATTTCCGGACTTTACTGTGTGAATGTCGGTTATGGTCGCTAGGAAATTGCCGAAGCGATCGCGACGCAAGCCCGACAGCTCGCCTATTACCATTCCTATGTCGGCCACGGTACCGAAGCCTCGATCACTCTTGCCAAAATGATACTGGATCGCGCGCCCGATCACATGTCGAAGGTTTATTTCGGCCTCAGCGGTTCGGACGCCAACGAAACCAATATCAAACTGGTCTGGTATTATAATAATGTTCTGGACCGTCCCAAGAAAAAGGAAATCATCCCGCGTTGGCGCGGATATCACGGTTCGGGCCTGATGACCGGCTCGTTGACCGGCCTGCAACTTTTTCACAACAAGTTTGACCTGCCGCTGTCACAAGTAATTCACACGGAAGCGCCTTACTATTATCGCCGAGATAATCTTGACCAGTCTGAGGCAGCTTGGATTCAAGTTTCAAGTGCAACGCTTGAATTGAAGGCCTCGATTTCGTCGGTCATGGCTTCGGCGGGTGTTTTCCACCCGAGGGTCTTTCTCGGGCGGTTGTTCATCTGGACCTGTCGCGGTTTGGTGCCGCCCCAAGTGCTCGTTTAAGCCACCTTCCGTTCGAAAGCGACAGGGCTTTTCCAACCCAGTGTTGAGTGGCGGCGTCGCGGATTGTAAAAGCCGTTGATGTATTCGAAGATCGCCATCTCAGCCTGCCTGCGGGTGTCCCACGTGTCCCGCCAGATCAGTTCGGCCTTGCACTGCACGACAGGGTATTGCCTAGCAATGTCCCGAGAGTGATGGTTTTGAAGAAGGTTTCAACGGCGGCATTATCATAACAATTGCCCTTGCCGCTCGTGGACGCCTTGAACCCATGCTGGCGCAGGATTTCTGGTAGTCATGCGAACAATTTTGGCTGCCACGGTGGGAGTATCCGAAACTCTGTGTATGGGGATTGGCCCATGCGGTTAAAACGGGTCACTTATTGAACCGTTCGGGGTATAAGATAGCGAACTGGTTTCGTGCTGCAACCCATTCTCTG
>JBLINN010000049.1:0-17088 GCA_047639325.1 Paracoccaceae bacterium
GTTTGACCAGTCAGAGCAGTCTGGCTTCGCGCAGTTCGCCGCACTCGCTGGATAGGTGTGTCCGCTAGTAGAGCTACCTTCGCCGTAGCGGAAACTTTGCGACACTACCATCCGAATTGCCCTGGTCGGCGCGAAAACCGCCGTCCGTTTGATTTCCTATAATCGGGAGGAGCCCGAAAGTGACCCATGACTTGATATTGACCGGAGGCCGCGTGTTCGATCCGGCCAGCGGTCTCGACCGCCAAACAGATGTTGCCTTTTCCAACGGCAAGCTCGCCGAAATCGGCGACGGGCTTGACGGACGAGAGGTGCAGGACGTCTCGGGGTCGCTGGTGACGCCGGGACTGATCGACATGCATACCCATGTCTATTGGGGTGGCAGCTCGCTTAGCGTGCCCCCGGACAGCTACGCCCACAGTTCCGCCATCACCACGCTTGTCGACACCGGCAGTGCCGGTCCGGGCAACTTCGCCGGGTTCAAGGCGCATGTCATCGACCGTTCGACAACCCGCATCCTGTCCTATCTGCATATCTCGTTCGCGGGCATATTCGCCTTTTCCCCAACGGTGATGGTGGGCGAAAGCCAGGACATGCGCCTGATGGCAACCCGAGACGCGGTGGCCGTGGCTTTGGCCAATCCCGACGACATCATCGGTATCAAGGTGCGGGTGGGCAAGAACACCAGCGGTCCGAACGGGATCGCACCCCTGCAACTGGCGCTGATCGCGGCGGATCAGTGCGGCCTGCCGGTCATGGCCCACATAGACGAGCCGTCGCCTACCTACGAGGAAGTCGTAAACCTTTTGCGGCCCGGCGACGTCCTGACTCATTGCTACCGCCCGTTCCCCAACGCGCCGGTCTTTGCCGACGGATCGGTAAGGGCCGGGGTTTTGAAAGGGCGCGAGCGGGGGGTTCTGTTCGACATCGGACATGGGATGGGGGCGTTTTCGTGGAAAACTGCACGGGCGATGATGGCGGCGGGATTTCCCCCCGACGCCATTTCCTCTGACGTGCACACGCAGTGCATCAACGGTCCGGCCTGGGACCTGGTACGCACCATGAACAAGCTGCTGGCCCTGGGCATGCCCCTGGCCGAAGTCGTGACCGCCTCTACGACGACGCCCGCCGATGCCGTGCGGCGACCGGAACTGGGTCGGCTGACCGCCGGCGGGATCGGCGATGCCAGCGTGATCGCGGTGACCGACGAACCGATCGAGCTTGAGGATGTGTTGGGCGAAACCTTGATCCATCCGCAACGTATTGTCGCCAAAGGTTCGGTCCGTGCTGGCAAATGGATCAACGCCTAGTCATGGCGGATATTTCGGTCTGGGCCTACCCTTGGGATCTGCACGACATGGGCATTGACGCCGCGGTGGCGACCTTGACGGTGCAGGGCGTCGATATGATCAGTCTGGCCACCTCGTATCACGCGGGGCGTTTCCTGCAGCCGGGCAATCCAAAGCGCCGTGTCTGGTTCCCGCAGGACGGCACCGTCTACTACTCCGTCGATGACGCCCGCTGGGAAGGGACAGAGATCAAGCCGCTACAGGCGGACATCGTCGCGACAGAGGGTGACTACCTGGGCGAACTGGTGGCGCGGCGCGATACCGGAGGGACGAAGGTGTCGTGCTGGACCGTTTGTCTCCACAACACCCGCCTTGGCATGGCGCACCCCGATCATGTCATGCGAACCGCGCAAGGCGATCCGCATTTCTACGCGCTTTGCCCGTCCAGCCCTGCGGCACGCGCCTATGTAACCGGCATGGCCGCCGAGATATCCCATCGCTATCGCCCCGACCGGATAGAGCTTGAAAGCCCCGATTTCATGGGGTTCGATCACGGCTTTCACCATGAAAAAGACGGGCTTGGCCTGCTGGCAGAGGATCGTTTTCTTCTGGGCGTGTGCTTTTGCGATCATTGCATGACGCGCGCCCGGTCGGCCGGTGTACCCGCCGAGGCGGCGCGCGACAGGGTAAATGCATTGCTCGACGCGGACTTTGCGCGCGAATTGCCCCGACCGCAGTTTTCCGGTTTCCCACAACAGGCGTTGGATGCGTTCCGGGATACGCCTGATCTGCACGCCTATCTGGTTTGGCGGACAGAGCCGGTAGCCACCTTGATCGCGGAAATTCGGGCGTCCACTCACCCAGCCACGCAACTGTTGGTGATCGATGCCGAGGGCAGTTGGTGGGGCGGCGTCGACCTTGGCCGGATCGCGCCCCATTGCGACGGCGTTCTCTACTGCGTCTATGCCGTGCCCGCGCCGCGCATTACGCCGCTTCTTGCCGGCGTGCGCAGAGTGATCGGACCCGCGAAGATACTGATCGCCGGTTATCAGCTATTCTACCCAGAGGTGGCCGATGCCGTCGATCTGCGCGACCGCGTATCGGCGGCGACAGGCTTGGCGGATGGGTTCAATTTCTACAATCTTGGCCTGGTCCCGGCGCAACGGCTTCACTGGATCGGTGCGGCCTGTCGCTGACCGCTTAGGACACTTCGCGAGATACTGCATACTGCGAAAACGAGGCTTCAGTCCCCCAACGGTTCCAGGATATTGCCAGACCGGTGGTTCAACGAGACATATTTTATCCGACGCAGATTTTCGCGAGCCTTAGGCCCCAGGGTATACCCGGTCGCGGCGGACAACAGGTCGATGACAGCAAGATAAGCGAACCGCACCGAGGTGGGCGTCAAGGTATCCTGAGTTTCCGCCACAGCCACGGTGAGGGGATGGTCCACAGCATCGGCAAGCGGGCTGGCCATTGCGGTAATCGCAATCGTCGTGGCCCCATACCCCCGCGCCAGGCAGACGGCCTCGATCAGTTCCGCGGTCTTGCCCGAGGCCGAGATTGCCAGCACGACGTCCTCGGGTCCCAGCGTGGCGGCGGTCATGCGCATGAAATAGGCTTCGGGACAGCAGGCGACGTTCACGCCGTAGCGAAACAGGCGGTACTGCGCTTCTTCAGCCAGGATCGCCGCACTTCCGCCCAGTCCAAAGGTCACGACCTGCCGCGCGCCAGCCACAGCCTCTGCCGCCGCCTGGACGGCCGCGGGCGACAGTTGCCGCTCTACTTCGCGCAAGGCGCCGCGCGCGTCCGAGAGGATCGGATTCCAATAGGCAGGAACGTCGGAACCGGTCGCGGTGGGGGCTGCGTCGGCGTTCAGGTAAAGCTCTCCGACCACAAGGCTTTGGGCCAATTTCAGCTTGAAATCACGCACCCCCTGACACCCGATCGCACGGCAGAACCGCGTCACGCTGGGTTCGCTGACCCCGGCACGCTGGGCTAGGCTGGCAATGCTGTCCTCTACCGCGCGGGGCACATCTGTCAGCACCGCCGCCCCGACCTTGCGCTCCGCTGGACTAAGCGAATTCAGTTGATCCTTGATGCGTCCCAGGATGTCGATAATCTGACCGTGCGGGCGCGCACCCTGTAGGGGCGCGACGGATCGGGCAGGCTCGGGCAAATTGACTGCCATTCATATCTCCTGATTCAGAGGCGATGGTTGCTATGGCCAGCCGCCACGTCAAGCGTTTTAGAATATCACAGAGACGCGTCGCAGCTAAGCATCCGTAAACAAAACCTAAAAATTTTGGGTCCCGGTGCACTTGACAGGTATGTAGCTAAATTACAGACTTGAGAAATGGCGAACACTGACTGGACCACTGCTTTGACACGGCGGTGTGACGGCATGGGATGCGTCGGGGAGCGTATTTGAATGAAAGTCAGGATGGACCTTACTGCAATGCCACGCTTTTCAGGCCAATTCCCTACGTCAGGCTCACAGCGCCACATATGTGCAACGATCGATGGCCTAGGGTCAGTCCAACGATGAGCGGCAACCTTATCCTGCGAGGCGGCCGCGTCATTGATCCAGCCCAAGGCATCGACCGGATTGCCGATGTGGTCATCGAGGCGGGCAAGATCGTCGGGCTGGATACCGCGCCGCCGCCGTCCGCCGAAAGTGTCGATGCCAGCGGCGCAATCGTGACGCCGGGTCTCATCGATCTGCACACCCATGTCTACTGGGGCGGCACATCTCTCGGTGTTGATCCTGACGCCTACGCGCTCAAGACCGCCAGTCCCTTGCTGGTGGACGCGGGCAGCGCCGGGCCGGGCAATTATGCAGGCTTTGCCAAACACGTGATCGGCCCGGCCTTTCCGCGTATCCTGTCGTTCCTGCACATCAGCTTTGCCGGGATTTACGCCTTCTCTGACAGGGTGAAAGTGGGCGAAAGCCACGACATGCGCCTGATGGCGGCGCGGGATTCGGTACAGGTCGCCTTGGACCACCCGGATACCATCGTTGGCATAAAGGTCCGCATCGGAGCCTATGCAAGCGGGCCCTCGGGCATCGCGCCACTGGATGTGGCAATGGCCGTGGCCGAGGAAACCCGCCTGCCGCTGATGGTCCACATAGACGAGCCGCCGCCCAGCTACGGCGAAGTCGTCTCGCGGCTGCGAAAGGGCGATGTGTTGACCCATTGCTTCCGGCCGTTTCCCAACGCGCCGGTGGATGGCTACGGGACAGTCCGTCCCGAAATCCGGGCCGCACGAGAGCGCGGCGTGATCTTTGACGTGGCCCATGGCATGGGTTCGTTTTCATGGAAGTCGGCGCGCGCGATGCTGGCACAGGATTTCCGCCCGGACGTGATTTCCTCTGATATCCACGCCTTTTGCCTGGACGGACCGGCGCACGACAATCTGCACGTGATGACCAAGTTCCTGGCTCTCGGCTGGTCCCTGCAAGAGGTGATCGAGGCCGCCTCCGGCGCGCCTGCGCGCGTGCTCGGGTTGTCGGACCGGGGCCATCTGCGCCCCGGTGCATTGGGCGACGTCAGCGTCTTTCGAGAAACCGATGGCGCCATCGACCTGACGGATGTGCGCGGCGAAGTGGTGCCGTTCGGCCGGCGACTGACCCCCGTGGGCATCGCCGTCGACGGCGAGTGGAGAGCGGCATGAGTTTTGCCTTCGACCTGTCCGGAAAACGCGCCTTTTTGACCGGCGGCAGCCGCGGGTTGGGCCGGGAAATGGCGCTGGCGCTTGCTCAGGCGGGGGCCGACATCGCCTTGGTCGCGCGGCCTTCTGAGGCCCTTCAGGCCACAGCGGCTGAGATAGGCGCGATGGGGCGCACGGTCTGGACCTTCGAGGCGGACGTTGGATCGCCTGAGGCGGCAGAGGCCGTCTGCCAACGCGCCCTCACCGAAGTCGGCAGCTTTGACATTCTGGTTAACAATGTCGGCGGGCGGCGGGTGAACGTGCCGACCGAAGACCTTGCCCTGGCGACCTGGACCCGGTTGCTTGACCTGAACCTGACCTCGACATTCAGCTGCTCACGCGTACTTGGGGCGGCGATGATCGCGGCGGGAAAGGGCGGGCGGATCCTGAACGTAGCCTCGATCAACGGCCTTGTGGCCGGGCGCGGGATCGGCGGGCGACACTATGAGACGGCGAAGGCCGCCGTCATCCAGTTCACCCGGACACTGGCCGTCGACTGGGCTAAACACGGCATTACCGCAAACGCGATTTGTCCGGGCTTGTTCGCGACTGCCCCAAATCTGAAGTGGAAAGAGACCAACCCCGAAATCATTGACGGACTGGTTGCGGATATACCCATGGGAACAATGGGCGACCCCCGCGATCTTGGCGCGCTGGCTGTCTATCTTGCATCGGACAACGCCCGTTTCATGACCGGCGCAAGCCTGATCATCGACGGCGGCCAGACGTGTCATTGACGGAAACAACAACAGGGAGACTGACATAATGAAACTGAGAAATCTTCTAGGCGGGATCGCACTGGCGGCGCTGATGGCGGCCCCGGTGTCGGCGCAGACGCTGCGCTATGCAACCATCGGCGAACCCCCCAGCCTCGATATCCAGATGGGCACCGCCACGCTGGCCTCGACCATTGCGCAGCACATGTTCGAATCGCTCTATGCCTTCGACGAAGCCAATGCGCCGCAGCCTTACCTGGCGACGGGCGAGACGATCTCTGACGACGGAAAGACGATCACAATTACCCTGCGCGACGGCGTGATGTTCCACAACGGCGACGCCTTGGACGCCGAGGATGTGGCCGCCTCGCTGAACCGCTGGGCCGAATTCGGCGCGCGCGGCAAACTGCTGGGTTTGGACTCCGCCGAGGCAACGGGCGATCTGGAAGTCAAATTGAACCTTGAAGCCGCGAATGGTGCCTGGAAAAGCATCCTGGCCTATATAAACGGTGGACCGGTCATCTATCCTGCCGAAATCGTCAGCGCCGCCGCCGGAGAGCCGATTGCCGCCGAAAACTTCGTCGGCACCGGCCCCTACAAGTTCGGCGAGCTTCGCCCGAACCGCTATGTCGAACTGTTGCGGTTTGACGAGTTTACCCCCAATCCGGGCGCAAGCGACGGCGCGTCAGGCGAACGGGTGGCGAATTTCGAAAAGCTTCAGTTTGTACCGGTGCCCGACGTAGGCACCCGTGTCAGCGGCGTTCAGGCGGGTGACTATGATTATGCCGAGTTCATCTCGGGCGATCTATACTCTCTTGTCCGGGACGATCCGGCCATCCAGGTCAAGATCAGTGAAGCGCCGATCTTCGGGCTGATGTTCATGAACTCGGAAACCGGCCCGCTTGCCACCAACACAAAGCTGCGTCAGGCCATCATGGCGGCGCTGAACATGGAGCAGGCGTTGCAGGTGTCCGTGGGCGAACCAGAGCTTTTCGAGGCAAGTGGCTCGTATTTCCCTGAAGGCAACATCTGGCACACGACCGCCGGAACCGAAGCCTATAGCCAGGGCGATCCCGAAAAGGCGAAAACCCTGGCCGCAGAAGCGGGCTACGACGGCAAGCCGATCAAACTGCTCGTCTCGACCAACTACAAGGCGCATTTCGATGATGCCAGCGTCTTCACCCGCCAACTGGCGGATGCCGGAATCAACGTGCAGCTGGTCGTCGTCGACTGGGCGACATTGCTTCAACTGCGCGGCCAGTCCGCTGAATGGGACATGTTCATGACCCACCACGGCAGCATTCCGGACCCGGTTCTGCTGACGGTTCTGAACGACAGCTATCCCGGCTGGTGGAAGTCCGACGAAAAGCACGAGCTGATGGCCAAGTTCACCGGCACCTCGGATCTTGAAGCCCGGCAAGCCGCATGGGCAGAGTTGCAGGCGCTGATCTACGAACAGCTTCCGGTCGTGAAGGTCGGCAACATCTTTTCCTATGACATTGCATCGCCGGATCTGAAGATGCAGTTCGAAAAGGCGCCTGTCTTCCCGTACTTCTGGGGCGCCTCGAAGTAGGACAGCAAGCGTGGGGCGATATTTCCTGAGACGCACCGGCGCGGCGATCATCACCTTGATCGCCGCGTCGATCATCATTTTCGGCTTCATTCACCTGATACCGGGCGATCCGATCTATGTGATGCTGGGCGACGGCGCGACCCCTGAACAGGTGGCCTTGCTGCGCAATCGCATGGGCCTGGACGAGCCGCTGGTGGTCCAGTATCTGATCTGGGCCGGCAATGCGGTGCAGGGCGATCTGGGGCAGTCGATCTTTTTCGACACGCCGGTGACGCAGGTCATAAAAGAAGGCGCCGAAACGTCTATCCTGCTGGCGACGATCACGATGGTCTGGATCATCACCTTCGGCGTCCCCGTCGGCATTCTGTCTGCCATACGGCAGGGCACCTGGATTGATCAGGGCCTGTCCGGTCTGGCGATGCTGCTGGCCTCTGTGCCCACGTTCTGGGTGGGTCTCTACCTGATCCTGATCTTCGCCGCGGGGCTCGGCTGGTTTCCAAGCTCTGGCTTCCCGTCCATTTTCGACGAGGGCGGGCTTTCGAACCTGCGATATCTGATTTTGCCCAGCCTGGCACTGGCCGCGCCCAATGCGGCGCTGATCCTGCGGCTGACACGTGCTTCGATGCTCGATGTCGCGCGCGAGGATTATGTGCGCACCGCTCGGGCCAAGGGCATCCGTCCCTACCGCGTCGTCCTGCGCCACATCCTGCGCAACGCGCTGCTGGCGGTGGTCTCCGCCTTCGGTTTCACCTTTGCCGCCCTGATCTCCGAGGCTGTCGTGACCGAAACGGTCTTTGCGCTGCCGGGTATCGGGCGCACAGTGGTTCAGTCGATCCTGCGTCGCGACTATCCGGTCATTCAGGGCGTGATCCTGGTCACCGTCTGTCTCTACCTCGTCATAAATTTGCTGGTGGACCTGTCCTACCGGCTGCTCGACCCAAGGGTGGAACTGGAATGATGCAGACCCTCGCGACCTGGACGCGGCCCGCGATATCGCGCCCCTTGACGACGCTTGGGGTGATCTTTCTGCTGACGGTCGTCGTATTCGCGGCCTTCTCACCCTGGATTGCGCCATATGCACCGGACCAGATTGACCCTGCGAACCGGCTGCTTCCCCCCGGCGGCGCCCATCTTCTGGGAACCGATCACTTTGGCCGCGACACCTTCAGCCGCCTGGTTTATGGCGCGCGGCTGGCCTTGCTGATCGGGATCGGCGTCGTGGGATTTGCCTTGGCCTCGGGCGTGCCGATCGGGATTTTGTCGGCGCTTTATCCGGCACTGGGCCGGGTGCTGATGCGGATGGTTGATGTCCTGATGTCCTTTCCGTCGCTGCTGTTGGCGCTGGGTCTTATCGTCATCCTGGGGCAGGGCGTGTTCAACGCGATCCTGGCCATCGGCCTGATCTACCTGACCACCACGGCGCGCATCGTCTACGGGGTGGCGCTGCGGCTGCGGGCCGAACCCTATGTCGAGGCCGCCCGCAGCGCCGGGGGCGGCACCTGGTGGATCATCACCCGGCATATCCTGCCCAACATGATCTCGCCGCTGCTGGTGCAGGCCAGCTTTGTCTTCGCTTTTGCACAGCTTGGCGCCGCATCGCTGGACTTTCTGGGGCTGGGGGTGCCGCCCGATATCCCGTCCTGGGGCAACATGCTGGCTGAATCGCGGATCTACATCACCCGCGCATCATGGCTGTTGCTGTGGCCGGGGCTGATGATCGTTCTGACGGCCTTTTCCTTGAACCTGGTGGGAGATGCGATCCGCGACCGGATGGATCCGCGGTTCCGTGAAATGGTGGGCAGGTGAGGGCGCAATGCTGAACGTCGACGACATTGTCGTATCGGTGTGGGGCGGTCCCGCCATCGTGCGCGGGGTCTCATTCCGGATCGAGCCGGGCGAGATCCTGGGTCTGGTCGGCGAATCCGGGTCCGGCAAAAGCATGACCTCGCTGGCGCTGATGGGCCTGCTACCACCGGCACTAACCCTAAACCGCGGGACAATCACGCTGGACGGGGCGGATGTCACGCACTTGGCCCCCCATCAGCGGGTGCGCCGCAAATGCGGCAAGATGGCGATGGTGTTCCAAGAGCCGATGACGTCGCTCAACCCGGTGCTTCGGATCTCCGAACAGATCGAGGAGGCCGTGCGTGTCCACGATCCCGACACCGATCCCAGTCCCCGTGCGCGAGAGTTGCTGGACATGGTGCGCATTCCCGACGCGGCGCATCAGATGCGGTCCTTTCCGCATGAGTTGTCCGGCGGCATGCGTCAACGGGTGATGATCGCCATTGCGCTGGCCTGTAGGCCTCAGGTCCTGATCGCGGATGAACCGACGACGGCGCTGGATGTGACCGTGCAGTTGCAGGTGCTGGGTCTTATCCGCGATCTCTGCGACCGTCTGGATATGGGCGTGTTGTTCATTACCCATGATCTGGGGGTCGTGGCGCAGTTGGCAGACCGGGTGGCGGTGATGTACGCAGGCTCGCTGGTCGAGAACGCTGACGTAGAGCCGCTGTTCCGCGCGCCGCTGCATCCCTACACGGGGGCGCTGATGGCCTGCCTGCCAGACCCGGAATCCGATGATCCGGTTTTAGCCACCATTTCGGGTTCTGCCCCGCGCCCCGGAGCCATTCCCGCAGGCTGCCCGTTCTCACCGCGTTGTGCACGAGCGCAGCAGCCTTGCCTGTCCGGCCCGGTGCCCTGTGCCAGAGGCGTGGCGGGCCAGACGGCAATGTGCCACTTTCCCCTGAACGAAAGCGTCCCCGCATGACCGATGGCACCGACACCATCCTGGACATTCGCAATCTGCGAAAGGTGTTCAAGGTGCGGCGCAAGGGCGAAACTCATGAGGTTCATGCGGTCAATGGCATCTCGCTCGTGGTCCGCCGTGGAGAGACCCTGGGCATTGTCGGCGAATCCGGCTGTGGCAAGTCCACCCTGGCCCGCGTGCTGCTGGGGCTGACAAAGGCCGACGGCGGCTCTGTCACGCTGGATGGCGAGGATCTGTTGGGGCGCAATCGCCGGAACATGGCCGAGACGCGCCTGAACGTCCGCATGGTCTTTCAGGATCCCTATGCGTCGCTTAATCCGCGTCGGTCGGTGGGCGATTCCGTGGCGGAAACCGGCGACATTCACCGCATCTTCAAGAACCGTCACGACCGTGCCGAAAGGGTGGGTCATGCGCTGGATCTTGTCGGCCTTGGCGCCGGGTTCGCAGGCAGCTATCCCCATGAACTTTCGGGTGGCCAGCGCCAGCGCGTCGGCATTGCCCGCGCCATCCTGCCCGAACCTGCCCTTGTGATCGCGGATGAACCCGTTTCAGCGCTGGATGTGTCGATCCAGGCGCAGGTGCTGAACCTTCTGGCCGGGCTGAAGGCGCGGCTGGGTCTGACGCTGATGTTCATCAGTCACGACCTGGGGGTCGTGGCCAAGATCTCGGACCGGGTGGCGGTGCTTTACATGGGCGAGGTGGTTGAGATTGCACCGGCGCGCGCCCTTTTCACCGATCCGCGTCATCCCTACACCGAACTGCTTCTGACCGCGATCCCGCGCCCCGATCCGTCGAAACGGATCACCGGCGCGATCGAGGTCAGCGAACCGCCCAGCCGCCTGCGCAAGCTGGTCGGCTGCCCCTTCCGCGAACGCTGTCCCCGCGCCACCGAAATCTGTGCCACCGACGCGCCGGTATTGCGTGAGATCGCACCAGAGCGCTTTGTGTCATGTCACCACGCCGAAGACGCGGCCGCAGAACCCGCCTGACGCCGCATCGACACATGGGTTTCATCTGGCCAGTGGCTCAGGCAGTAGGCTGGGCGTTGTCACATTAACTCAATAATCGGCAGATTTCGTCTTTTTGATGGGACTTGAAATCTCCTAAGCCTTTGAAACCCAGCAACACGCATTTTGAGAAACTTCAATATTTTGACTTGGAAAAGTTAATGTGACAACGCCATACTGAGACTGGTTCGCATTGGTCTGACACCACCGTTCGTCGAGTTAACGTGACAATGCCTGTCAGAGAACGTCAGGAGAATACGATCGGGTGGTTTTTTCAATATCCTGCAATCTATTCAATACGATGCCAACTTCATCCTCTGCCAACGTCATTGGGTTGATGTATAGCGCGCCGCGTTCAACACCGGCAAAAACGGACGGAATACCTGCAAGGAGCGTCGCCTGCAATTCATCCGCATTCATGGTCAGAGGGGCGATCTTAACACGGGCAACGGGTTGCCCCGCCTCGTTCGGAAACGCCCTACTGGCTTTGCAGATACTGCTACCGTGAAGCGCCTGACAAAAAAGCTCAACCACTCTTTCAGCGACCTGGGCAAGCTGATCTTCGTCTCGCTCCAGATATTGCTCAATTGCAGATAACAGGCCTACCAGCTCTTCGCGACCAACCTTGAACATCCGGCCCAACCCGTAGTTTGGAAAGCCGATTTCAGTCACCTTCTCGAGAAATGCCTTGTCACCGACGATTAAGCCTGAAGATTGTGGTCCGCACAGGTCTTTTCCTCCACTAAAAAGCACCGCATTTGCACCTGCATTGGAGATCTCCCAGAGGTTTGATTTGGGTGGCAACTGTGCAGCGGCATCTACTATTAGCGGAATGCCCTTTTCACGCGCGACTTCAGCAACGATTTCAAACGCCGGGGCCCCTTCCGGAAGCCAGCCGCCCGCTGGCCCAAAAGCGTAGTAGATTGCTACAGTCTTTGGGCCGATCTCTTCGATCAACCTGGCTTTATCGGGAATCTGAAGATAGTTGGGGTAGCCAATCTCATGAAGCGACACCCCGGCAAAGTGAAATGCCCAATCGTAGGGATTTCTGTGCGCCCTGAGAATTGCAACTTCACAATCCGCGATGTCCTCGCGTTTCAGAAGTTCAAACGACTTGCCCAGTTTCATCGAAACTGCGGCCGCTGTGCATAACATCAGACCGCAGGCCGCGCCATTGCTGACATAAGCTGCCTGATTGTGTGTAAGATCAGCAATGCGCTGATGTACCGCGCGTTGCAAATCGCGGGTATCTACGTAGTTTTGTGCGGCTTCGGACATCGCGGCGAGTGTCTTGTCGCTCATCCGCGATCCACCGATGGCGGTGTAGGGACCCGCGGCATTGACCAATTCAGTCACCCCAAGGCTATCGTAGATACCTTTCGACATCACATCATCCAATCTCTAATTTGGCGGCGTGCCAACGCCGATCACAGACGAAAACAGCTCGCCACTCATGAGCTCAAACAATTCCGAAGCGGCTGCCCAATAAGGCATTTTTCTTTTTTGAAGCGCTCTACTCCAATACTTTTCATCGAACCATACCTCGCGCAGCTACTGGCTCGAAGCTGACAATCTCATTACCACGTGTCAGAACGACGCTGTCGACCATGTTTGACACAACACACACATGATTCGGGATGATGCTAATTTTTTGACCGACGGTTAGTCCAATAGGGTCGTCTGAGACCAGCCTGCCATGCTCTTCGCTTAGCTGATCGATCACGATATTTGGATAATCAATTATAACGCCGTATCCATTCAACCCAAGCAAATCAGATGTCAGAACCTTGGATCCAGCATCAATAATAGCCCGATTTTCAGTTGGTACTGAGACAACCGTAGCGAGTACCGACAGTGCGCAATCGGAAAGAGTGCAGACGCCCTTCTCAAGAAGTGACCTATCATTGTATATGTATGTTCCAATCCGATATTCGGTTGCCAAAGCCATTTCATGGGCATGCCACATATCTGGCGAACCTCCGGATGATATGGTTTCCACTTTTTGACCTGACGCTTCGATCATAGATTTGGCGTCAGTCAACCATTTTGCCACGTTCTTCGGTTCTCCGATCGGAGGATATGTCATCAGTCCAGCGAAATTCAAACCTGGGTATGTTGCTATCTGGCGGGCAAGCACAGCTGCTTGATCGGGCGTTTGCACACCACATCTACCTGCCCCGGTGTCGCACTCAATCAGAACGGAAAGCGGCAGTTGAACATTTTCAAATGCATTACCAAGGCCGTCTACGACTACCGCACTGTCGGCAACTACAGACAGAGAAACCTTCTCGGATAATTTGCGAAGGCGGGTCAATTTTTCTGGGCTGAGAATATTATACGTAATCAACACATCTGACAGATCACCGCCAGCGATCATCGCCTCTGCTTCGCTGATTTTCTGGCATGTAATTCCCACTGCGCCTTGTTGAACCTGAAACTTTGCAAGCCTGGGAAGTTTATGGGTTTTAATGTGTGGCCGCAATTTCAGACCATGAGAGTCACAGTATTCCTGAAACTTTATGACGTTTCGTTCTGCGATATCCAAGTCAATCAGGACTGCGGGCGTGTCTACTTCCACGGGTTTCATTTTTTCTCCTTAATCAGAGCTGCTTTCGTCATCGCTCAGGTTAGCTGTTTGGCGCATCTCAGATCAAATCTGTTGACAACGATTTTGTATACTGCAATCATTTTTTCCACAATACTGATTTTAATTCCGGTATACCGGAAAACATAGCAAGGAGGATAACATGCTGAAAATGACTAAGAGGGCCGGACTGGCGGCTTTGGCACTATGCATCGCAGGTGGCGCGGCCCATGCCGACAAACTTCAAGATGTTCTGGCGCGCGGATACCTGATCGCGGGCTCAGGCAGCACCAATGCACCTTGGCACTTTAAAGACGAGAGCAATGAACTTGTCGGTTTCGATATCGACATGTTGCGATTGATTGCTAAAGGATTGTTTGACGATCCGACCAAGATCGAGTTCGTCAATCAGTCTGGCGATGCCCGGGTTCCTAACCTGGTAACCGACAAAGTGGATGTTGCCTGTCAATTCATGACAGTAACTGCCGGACGGGCACAACAAGTAGAATTCACGGTGCCGTATTACCGTGAAGGTGTTGGTCTATTGCTTCTCGCAGGCGGCGACCATGAAGATTACGAAGCGCTTCAAGCAGGGGGCAGCGATGTAACGGTTTCTGTTCTTCAAAACGTTTACGCCGAAGATATGGTTCACGCCGCACTTCCGGAAGCAAACGTTGATCAATATGAGAGCGTGGATCTGATGTATCAGGCTCTGAACTCCGGTCGCTCTGATGCGGCGGCAACTGATCAGTCATCATTGAGCTGGTTCATGGCGCAAAACCCTGATCGCTATGCGGATGCTGGCTTTGGTTGGAACCCACAAAGCTATAGTTGTGCGGTCAAGCCTGGTGATCAACGCTGGCTGAACTTCGTAAACACGATCCTGCACGAAGCAATGACGGGTGTTGAGTTTAACGCATATGCCGCTTCTTATAAGCAGTGGTTTGGTGCCGACCTGAACCCGCCGCAAATCGGTTTTCCGGTAGAGTTCAAGTAAAGAAAAGAAACTGAGAGCGGACGATGGAATACGATTTTAACTTTGCAGCAGTCTGGCGCGACTTTGATTTACTGCTGTCCGGTTTAGGTTTGGGCATATTGCTAGCAATAGTCTCAATCTCAATCGGATGTTTGATCGGTCTGTTGGCCGCTTTCGGGATGCTTTCCAAGAGCAGGGCGATCAGGTGGCTGTCTACCGCCTATGTATCAGCAATTAGGAACACTCCCATTCTGGTGTTGATACTATTCACTTTTTTCGCCCTGCCACAACTTGGCATACGGTTTGGCAAGATAGAATCCTTTGTGGTCACGTTGTCGGTGTATTCCGGGGCTTACCTGACCGAAGTTTTCAGGGCGGGGTTGATCTCACTCCCAAGTGGTCTGCGAGAAGCAGGCCTGACGATCGGACTGACCGAACTTAGGACGAAGGTACTGATCACAATACCAGTGATGTTCCGGAACGTTCTGCCATCCCTTAGCAATAACTTTATTTCTTTGTTCAAAGACACATCGCTTGCGGCGGCCATCGCAGTGCCAGAACTTACGTTTTATGCCCGCAAGATTAATGTTGAAACATTCCGTGTCATCGAAACATGGATGGTCGTCAGCTTAATGTACGTCGCCGCCTGCTACATAATTGCTGCAATTTTGCGGCAAGTAGAAGCACGCCTCGCAATTCCCCGGTAGGTGTAAATGGATATTCTTCAAGCCTTAGACGCAGTTTGGGCCGCGAGATGGCCGATACTGGAAGGTGTCGTGAACACGCTGACTATTTCGGGGGTTGCGATCTTCTTGGGCACAGTTCTTGGGGTAATCGTTGGGCTGCTACTTACATACGGAAACCTTTTTGTCCGGTTCGTAGTTCGGATATACTCTGACTTTCTTCGCGGAACCCCGGTATTCGTTTTGATCCTTGCCAGTTTCTACGTTCTTTCGATTATCGGTGTTGATCTTAGTGCTTTTGAAGCCGGTATTTTTGCCCTGACGCTGTTTTGCAGCTCTCATGTTGGCGAAATTGTCAGGGGTGCTTTGCAAGCAATTCCCAAGGGGCAAACCGAAGCTGCAAAATCCATTGGATTAACATTTATGCAGATGTTTTCTTCTGTGCTATTCCCGCAGGCGCTGCGTCAAATCCTTCCAACCTGGGTGAATACCGCGACAGAAATTGTCAAAGCCTCGACGCTTTTATCAATCATCGGCGTGGTCGAGCTATTGCTGTCAGTGCAGCAGGTTATTTCCCGGACATACCTGAGCTTAGAGCTATATTTTTTCGCAGGGTTTGTTTTCTTCCTAATCAATTTCGTGATCGAAAAAATTGGACGCTTCGTGGAACGAAAAATTGCGATTCCAACATGAGGCCCAGTATGACATCTCCAATTCTCGAAATCCGCAATCTTCACAAAAAGTTCGGTGAAGTCGAAGTTCTCAAAGGCATAAACCTGACGATGCAACAGGGCGATGTCGTTAGCCTGATCGGGTCTAGTGGTTCGGGTAAGACCACGCTGTTGCGGTGCGTTAACCTTCTCGAAGAATACGAGGATGGTGTTGTGGCAGTTGCGGGCGAGCAGATCGGATACATCGAAAAACCGGGAAAGCGGATCAGGCGTTCAGAAAAAGAAATTGCCCGACAGCGGGCGATGACGGGAATGGCGTTCCAGCATTTCAACCTGTTTCCCCACATGTCAGCAATTAAAAATGTCATGCTTGGATTGATCAAAACGCGCGGCATGGCGAAAGACGAGGCGTATTCAACGGCTGAGAAATGGCTTGTGCGCGTTGGGATGGGTTCTCGAAAAGATCATTTTCCGGGGCAGCTTTCGGGTGGACAGCAACAGCGCGTGGCTATTGCACGCGCAATTGCCATGAACCCGAAATTGATGCTGTTTGATGAGGTAACGTCCGCCCTTGATCCAGAACTGGTGAATGAAGTTCTGGCCGTCATCCTGGATTTGGCGAAGGAAGGTATGACCATGCTTTTGGTGACCCATGAGATGCAGTTTGCGCACGACGTATCAACCCGAGTGATCTTTATGGAAGACGGCCGGATTGGCGAAGAGGGTGCGCCCGACAAACTTTTCAAAACTCCTAAATCGGAGCGCCTGGCGGCGTTTCTTAAAAACTCAAAATTCTAAATAGGGACAGGTAAATGACAATCAAAAGGCATGGGTTGAACCAATCTAAAGGTTCGGGGCAACAGGCGCTCCCGTTTGCCAAAGCAACGGAAGCCGACGGTTGGCTTTACGTTTCCGGACAAACCCCGATGGTTGATGGTGAAATTATTGATGGCGGCATTGTGCCACAAGCGCATCAGGCGATCCGTAATATGATCGCAATCTTAGAGGATGCAGACTACAGCACTGCCGACATTATGCGGATCGGCGTGTGGCTTGACGATCCACGTGATTTTTGGAGCTTCAATAAGGTTTTTGCAGAATATTTCGGCGA
>JBLINN010000050.1:0-16998 GCA_047639325.1 Paracoccaceae bacterium
GACGCTGAGCGCGCCATGCTGGAGTGGCGCACCCTGACCTTTGTGCCGTTTGACCGCCGGTTGATTGTGGTTGAGATGCTGACGGCTGCCGAGCGCGATTGGCTGGATGCCTATCACACCCAAGTGGCGGAAAAGATTGGGCCGCGGGTGGGCAGCGCGGAAAATCTGTGGTTGGATGCGGCCACGGCGCCGCTGTAACGGTTGCGCCGCAGGATAGGGTTTGGGGGCTGCACATGGGCGATCACATTACAATTGGCAAGGCGGGCGGCACATGGGTGATCCGGTCTGGCGGGGCGGTTCTGGGCGAGACCCGGGATGCGCTGGAAATGCGCGAAGGCACGTATGCTCCGGTGATCTATTTTCCGCGTCAGGACGTTGCGATGGCGTTTCTGGATCGCACCGACAAGGTCAGCCATTGCCCGCATAAGGGCGATGCCAGCTATTACACCATCGTCAACAAGTCGTCGCGTACCGAAAATGCGGTATGGACCTATGAAAACCCGTTAGAGTCCGTGGCCGCGATCAAGGATTATATGGCGTTTTATGTCAGTGATACCGTGAAGGTGGAGCAGGTTTAGCTGCGTTCTGTCCTGGGGTCCTGATCTTAGCTTTGCGCATCATCATATAGCCCGATGAGCAGACGATGATCGCCGCACCCAAAAGGGTATTGCCGTCGGGCAGTTCGCCGAATAACGCGAAGCCCAGGACGGCCAACAGGCGGTGACGGCCCACCGGTTCGCCCGGGAACCACAGGGCCAGCAAGGCGACGAAGAACACTTTGGCGAGACAGCGTGTTGGCTGTGGTCAGGGGCATGGGGTTGGTCCGATTGAATGTGATGCGGTATTTTGGTCCCAAGGTACCGGATTGATGCGATGGGATCGCAGGCATGGCAACGGAAAAGCAAAAAGTAGAGCGGGTGCAGACCGGGGTGCGCCTTGAAAAGCGGATATTGAAGGTCCTCAAGGCAGTGGCGGCGCATCATGAGACGACTCTGGGCGATTTGCTGGAAGGCATTGTGTTGCACAGCTTTGAGGGACGCGCGCCGTTTGGTCCGGACAGTCTGGCGTTTATCGCCACGGTGCGCCGCGCCTATGGTCTCGATTTGACGGCGGCGGACAGTCACCGGATGGTTGACTGCGACCCGGCAAAAAGGGGCTGATCGGCGCTTGCCCGGCCAAAAAGGGACGTGGCCCCGGGGGATTGATGCTAGGCTGAGGTCAGGCAATCAACCAAGGGAGCAAGACCATGATACGACGTGACCTGTTAACGGCGGCGCTGGCGCTGAGTGTGACGGGGGTTGTCATGACCACCGGGGCGGCATGGGCTGAAAACCTGTGGGAGACGCTGCCGTTTCCTACGTCCTATCCGGCGGCCACGTCCGAGGGCTATGCCGACATCAACGGCATCCGTTTGTATCATGCACAATGGGGCGCGGGTGATCCGGTGATCTTGTTGCATGGCGGGCTGGGCAGTATCGAGGCCTGGGCCAATCAGATCCCCGAGGTGGCCAAGACCCATAAGGTGATTGCCATTGATTCCCGGGGCCATGGGCGCAGTACGCGCGATGCGACGCCTTATTCCTATACGCTAATGGCATCGGATGTGCTGGCGTTGATGGACGAGATGGGGATTGCCAAGGCAGCCGTTCTGGGCTGGAGCGATGGCGGAATTATCGCGTTAGAGATCGCGATTACCCACCCTGACCGGATCAGTGGGGCGCTTACGGTGGGAACCAATTACAATCTGGACGGGCTTGATCCAGGGATTGAGACCAACGCGGTGTTTGGTAAATATGTTGGTCAGGCAGCGGGGCTGTATGCCAGTATTTCGCCGACGCCCGACCAGTTTGAGGCGTTTGTTGGCGATATTGCCGGGATGTGGGGCAGTCAGCCGGATTATTCCGAAGATCAGCTGAAATCGGTTTCTGCGCCGTTCACTGTAGTGCAGGCGTTGCAGGACGAGGCGATCATAGACGAGCATGCGGCAAAGATGGCCGCCTTGCTGCCGGGATCAAGTTATGTGCCGATGGAGGGCGTCAGCCATTTTGCGATGTGGCAGGACCCTGCGCGGATGAACGGGGAAATCCGCAAGTTTCTGGACAGCCAGTAAGCACAGCCGCGTCGGCGACGGCGCGCTCGCGAAGACAGCCCGCAAGGGCTTGATGACGACCGGTCCGGGACCCACCCGGGCCGGATTACAGAACATATGCGCGGAGGGCCTGTAAGCCGGATTTTGTTCCCGGCGAGTTGCCCCGCCGTTCGATGACCATTCCTCTACGGCGCGGATTACCCCGCGCCTTTAGCTGCCAACCCGACCCCTACTTGGCCAAAGCGTACCTAGCGGGCGGTATTCCGTTGCCGGAACCTGCCCCGCGCGGGGGTCCTATTTGGCATTGCTCCTGGTGGGGCTTGCCGTGCCGCCCCTGTTGCCAGCGGCGCGGTGGGCTCTTACCCCACCGTTTCATCCTTACCGTGCATGCACGGAGGTTTGTTTTCTGTGGCGCTATCCGTCGGGTTGCCCCGCCCGGGCGTTACCCGGCACCGTTGCTTAGTGGAGTCCGGACTTTCCTCTGACACCGGTTTCCCGATCCCAGCGGCCATCCGGCCCTCCGCGCATATGCGCCATAGGGGGAATTGGGGGCGGGCGTCAATGGGGGCTGGGGGATTAAAACTCCACCACCTGCCCGATGCCCTGTTTGCCCGCAGCTTTGGTCACGTGATGCGCCGCCGCCAGATCCTGGGCCGCCACCCCAAGCGAGCGGTAGGTGGTGATTTCGCCGTCCGAGCCTCGGCCACCGATCTGGCCGTCCAACAGCGCGCCGATTTCGCCCATCAGGTCGCTGGCGGCGTATGTGCCTGCGGCGATCATCTCGACGATCTCGCCCGCTTGGGCCAAGGTTGAGGGCAGGTAATCCACCCAGATGGCGCTGCGCAGCACCATGGCGTCATCGACCTCGCGCATCGACGCGACGGACGAGCCGACGATGTTCACATGCGTGCCCGGGGCAATCCAGTCGCCTTTGAGGATCGGCGTGGGCGAGGAGGTGACCGTGCAGACGATATCGGCGGTTTTGACAGCGGCCTGGATGTCGGTGCCATGTGTCGCTTGCAGCTGCGGATAGGCAAGCGCTGCGCGGGCGGCGAAGGCGGCTGATTTGTCCGGGTTACGCCCGGCGACGTGCAGTTTGGTGATGTCGCGCACTGCCATCATCGCGTCCAGATGGTGTTCTGCTTGTTCGCCGTAACCGATGATCGCCAGCGATGTGGCATCGGTGCGGGCCAGCACCCTTGTGGCGACGGCGCTGGCGGCGGCGGTGCGGATCGCGGTCAGCAGCGACGCATCCATCATCGCCACGGCGCCGCCGGTTTCGGATTCAAACAGCACAATTGCGCCGCGATGCGAGGACAGCCCGCGCGCTGGGTTGTCGTGGAAAAGGCTGACCAGTTTGACCCCGAAACAGGCGGGATCACCGATGGCGCCGGGCATCACGCCCATCATGTTGCCGCCGCCCACCGGCAGGATGTTGCGCAGCGGCAGTTCGACGTCGCGTTTGGAGACGCCGATCATTGCGTGCGCGATCACCTCGATCGCCTCTGCCATCGGCAGCAGGGATTTGACGTGGTCTTGGGTGAGGACGATCATAAGCAACGCTCCGGGTCTGTGCCCCAATCCGGGCCAGTGTTGGCAAGGCCAAGCACCTGTTCCAGCAAGGCAGTGTATTCTGCCGCGCGGGCAGCATAGGGGAAGTGGCCGCCGCTGAGGAAGCGATAGGCGACCGAAGGCGTCAGGCGGGCGCGCACGGCGGCGCGCATTTCGGGGGGGATCAGCGGGTCGTCATCGGCCTCGATCGTGGTGATATCGCGGGCAGCCAGAGTGACCACCGGCAGCGCGGGCCCGGTTTTCAGGGCATTCAGGCGGGCGCGCAGTTCGGGTTCGAGGATGCGCCCACCTGCCTCGGCCAGCAGCAGGTCCACCAGGTCGGCTTGGTCTGGGTGGGCTTGTTTCCAGCCGCCCAGACCACGGCCAAAACCGGCGCGCAGGTCTGCGATAGGCGCGTTCAGCAGGTCCGACGAATAGGGCGGTTTTTTGGCCACTTCGGTGACCGAATGCAGCGTGTTGGCGGCGATCAGGCGGGTGACGTGGTTGGGGTAGGTTCCGGCGATAAACTGCGCCAGATAGCCGCCAAGGGACGAGCCCAGGATCGAGGCGGTGGCGATATTCAGGTGGTCCAGCAGGTTGACCATATCCAGCGCCCAGTCGGCGATGCCGCCGCTGTCGGGATAGCTGACGGCGATAATCCGCACCCGGTCCGACAGGGCGGCGATCTGGTTCCAGAAGATATCGCCGCGCCCCAATGTGCCGGGGATCAGCAGCAAGGCCGGGGCATCAGCTGAATCGGGGCCGATATCCCAATAGCCCCAGTTGCGCCCGTTCAGGTCGATGCGGGATTCGGGGTTTTGCGCGGTGAACGCGTCGCGGGCGGCGATCAGCGGATTGGTCATTGAAACGGGTCCTCGACAACGGGCCAGTAAGTGCGTGCGCGTTTGGTAAAGGGGATGTTGGCAAAATCCGGGGTGATGGTGCCGGGGGTGGCGACCGGGATCACCCGCGCGGCGATTGGGTTGAACCCGGCCTGATAGTGGTTGGACGATTTCACGCAGACGATGTGGCGGCTGGCCAGATCAATGCCCAGTTTTTCAAACGCTTCGGGGTGGAAGGTTTGCGCGCGGTTATCGTTGATCACGATGTCGATGCCGTCGCATTCCACCCAGACGCAATTGCCCATTGGTGCGGGCAGCCTGCCAAACAGCTGGGTGACGTCAGTGGCAATTTTGCGCACCGTGACCACCAGATCCAGCGGGTCGCCCGACATTGGCCCGCATTTACCGCCAAGACGCAGGGCCAATGTGGCGCCCTCGCCCGCTTCGCGGCAGAAGCGCACGGCGATTGGATCCCAGTAGACCCCGGTGGCCACCGAAGTCAGGCCGCGCGCCAGGATTTCGCGCAACAGGAATGTGGCGTCTGATGGCGCGCCGCCGCCTGCGTTGTCGGACATATCGGCCAGTACCACCGGGCCTTTGGGTTCTGCCTGCGCCATATCCAGCGCAGCGTTGATATCAGGCAGGGGCGGCATCAGGGCATCGCGCATCGCCCATAATTCCTGGCCCAGCCGGGTGGCCTCGGCCAGCGCCGCGTCCGCATCGCCGTCGCAGATTGCCAGCGCGCGGATGCCGACGCGCGGATGGTCGCCCCAAGGGAAACCATGCCCCAGTGACAGCGATAGCACGCCGTCCTGGCCTTCTCGCGCGCTCATCGCGTCGACATAGCCGCGCATCGGTTGTTTGGTGGTCGCCATGGCAATGATCATCCGGCAATCATAGTCGCGCATCACCGGATGGATGATGCCGGCGGCAGTATCGGCGGCAAGTTGGAACAGATCCTGCGCGCGTTCGGGGACGTCCACATGCGGGTATTCCTTGTAGGCCACCAGCAGGGTTGCGTCCGTCAGCATCTTTTCGGTCAGGTGACAATGCAGGTCCAGCAGCCCGCCAATTACCGCGTTTGGGGCAATGGCGCGGCAATGGGCGATCAGGTCGCCTTCGCAATCGTCATAGCCATCGGCGATCATCGCGCCATGCATCGTCAGCAGGATCACATCCACCGGACCCGCGGCGCGCAGATCGGCCAGGATTTCATCGCGGAACCCTTCGTACACCGCCCGCACGGTGGTGCCGCCAGGTTGCGCATGCGCCGAGAGCGATTCAACGACGTCCCAGCCCTTGGCCGTGGCGGCGTCGCGCCAGATATGCATTGGGGCTGTCCAGAATTGCAGCGGGTCATCAGTGGCATTGCCGTGATGAACAGAGCCTTCTTCAAAGCTGAGCATCCCAGTGGGCAGCGGGGAAAACGTATTGGACTCGGTGCTGAGACCGGCGATGAACAGTTTCATAGTGTTATTCCTGTGGTTGATATTGTCCGGTCACGCGCATCATGACATCGGCGCAAAGGTGGATCAGAATAAGGCAAAAGGCCAGCGGGACGGCAACGGTGAACCAGATCATCGCCACGTCCAGCATTTCGGCCTGTCGGTCCAGCGAGCGGCCCATAAAGCCACGCGCCATGTTCATTTTTGCCCCAAACAGCGAGTACCAGATCACCGGGGTCGCAAAAATCACCACCCCTGCAGCGCGGATCAGCGCCAGCACCAGCCCGGCGCGACCGGGGATATTGCGCATGCCGGGAAACAGGGTTGGATCGGCCTGCATGCGGAACGCACAGGAAGCGCCCAGCATACCGGCCCAGACCATGGCGCGGCGGGCCAGTTCTTCGGTCCAGACCGGGGGGGCGTCCAGCAGATAGCGGGCGAACACCTGCCAGCTGGCCGACATCGCCATCACCAGCACTGCCAGCACCGCCCCCCAAAGGGCGATGCTGTGCAGGCGGGCCGACAGGGTGTCGACGCAGCGGGCAAGCGCCTTCATCGCTTAAGCCCATTGCGTTCAATTGAATTCACCTGCCACGACGAACGCGTTGTTCTTCGAAAACGCTGCCTCGTCCCGGCAGGTGAATGCTTTATTCCGATCAAACGCAACATGCTCTAGTTTCCCTTGGCGGCTTCCCATTCCGCGATCTGTTCGGCACTCAGCAACCCGCTTTCGTAAGCCGGGGCAGAGGCGGCGCGGAAGGCGTCGCGCGCAGCCTGGTCCAGCCGGACCACGGCCACACCAGCCGCTTCCAGTTTGCCCAGCACGGCGTCCTGGGATTTCACCCATTCGCGGTTGGCCGCCGTTGCAGCCGCTGCGGCGGCATCAACCGTGGCGCGGTCAGCGTCGCTGAGGCCTTGATACCAGTCTTCGGACACGATGGTGATCCGCAGCGAGGGCGACACCCTTGCGTCGGTGAAATGTTTCAGGAAATCGGTATGGCCGAACAGCAGCGGCACAAAGGCCGGGTTCATATAGCCATCGGCCACGCCGGTTTGCAGCGCGTTTGGCACCTCGGCCCAGCTGACGATGGTACCGGCGGCCCCCCAGGCTTCGTAAAGTTCGATCTGGCTTTCATCCAGCGCGCGCATGCGGATACCGGCCATGTCAGCCACCGAATTGATGGCTTTCCTGGTGTTGAAGATGCCCGAGGCCTGACCAACTGTATTGACCGACATCACCCGCACCCCGGCGGGGGTGGTGGCGGCATTGATCTTGGCCATCATACCACCTTCGTTCAGCGCGTGGTCAACCTCGGCCAGATCGGTGAAGAAATACGGCAGGCGCATGCCATAGATCAGCTTGTCGATCGAGCCGACGATATTGAGCGGCGACAGGGAGACTTCGAGCAGGCCCTGGCTGACCTGATCGAACAGCTCGTCGTCGCCGCCCAGCGCGCCGCGCTGGAATTCCTCGGCGGGCATGCCGTGATCGTTCAGATAGGTGGTGAAAGTATGCGCCCAGACATAGCTGCCCGAGCCTTCCATGTTCGGTGGGCTGTCCAGCGCGATCTTGACCTGTGCGCTGGCGCCACCGGCGATTGAGACCATTGCGGCCAGCGCCGCGCTGCATAGGATTTTAGGATATTTCATGTCGTTCCCTCCAGGTTGAAAAATTTTGTTATCTGTCTAGCCGCCCCCGGCCAGACCAAAGAATTGCGGCAAGGCGAGGCATAGGGCGGGCACCTTGATCAGCAGCGCCAGTACGGCGATCTGCACCAGCACAAACGGGAGCACGGCGCGCGCAAGTTGCCAGTAATTTACCCCGGTCACGGTGGACACCACCAACAGGCAGCCCCCCATGGGCGGTGACACCAGCCCAATGCACAGGTTGAAACACAACACGATCCCCAGATGCACCGGGTCGACCCCCTGGGCCAGCGCCACCGGGGCCAGCAGCGGCACCAGCAGGGCCAATGCGACGGGGATATCCAGCAGCATGCCCGCGATCAGAAAGATCACGTTCATCACCAGCATGTATTGGCCCGGGCCCAGCCCGAGGTGGTTGACGGTGTTGGAAATCGCCTCGGGGATACGCTCTAGCGCGCCAAGGTATCCCAGCGCCGAGACGGCACAGATGATGATAAAGATTGAGCCTGACAGCATGGCGGTGCGGCGTAATCCTTCGAGCACCGAGGGCCATGTCAGCCCTTCGTAGAACCAGCCTGCGCCCAGCGCGGTGAACACCGCCAGCGCAGCGGCCTCGGTTGGGGTCATCCAGCCAAACACGATGCCGCCGAGGATGATCACTGGCAGGGATAGCGCGGGCAGCGAGCGTAGCAGTGTCGGCAGAAAGGGCGGCATGTCGGCGGCTTCGACGCGGGGGTGATTTTGCGCGCGGGCGTAGATGGCGTTCACCACCATCAGGGCGGCGGCCAGCAGCAGGCCGGGGATGATGCCAGCCAGAAACAGCGCGGTGACGGAGGTGCCCATCAGCGCGCCGTAGAAGATCAGGATGATTGACGGCGGCACGATGGGGCCGATGATCGACGAGGCGGCGGTGATGGCGCTGGCATAGGTCAGGGAATAGCCGCGCTTTTGCATTTCAGGCACCAGCGTGTTGGACAGGGCAGCGGCGTCAGCCACCGCCGAGCCGCTGATTCCCGCAAAGAACACCGAGGTCATGATGTTCACATGCCCCAACCCGCCGCGCACCCGGCCAACGATTGCCATCGACAGGTTGATCAGCGCGCCGGTGATGCCGCCGCGGTTCATCAGCTCTCCGGCCAGAATGAACAGCGGCATAGCCATCAGGGCAAACACGTCGATCTTGGAGAAGATCTGTTGGGGCAGGATCGCCAGATAGCGGCTGTTGTCGGTGGCGATGAACGCCAGAACCGCCGCGCCGCCGATCACATAGGCGATGGCCAGCCCCGAGAGCAGCAGCAGCGCCGCGATGATCGGGACGGCGAGTATCATTGCGCTAACCCGGCACGGTCGCGCGACAGGGCGGGGGCGCTGACGCCTTGGTCGGCGATGTCGCCGGGGATGGGTTTTCCGGTGATCAGCGCCGCCGACGCGCGGGCCAGTGCGGGCGCACTTTGGATGCCATAGCCACCCTGCCCCGCCAGCCAGAAGAAGCCCGGCGCGTTTGGGTCAAACCCGGCAACCGGGCAGCCATCGGGGAAGAAGCTGCGCAGGCCCGCCCATTTATGGTCGATCCGGCGCACGGGCAGGTCAAACGCGGTTTGAATTCGGTCGACGCAGATGGCCACGTCCATCTCATCTGGTTGGGCGTCACAGGGGGCGGATGGGGTGGCGTCTGCTGGGGAGATCAGCAGTTTGCCCGCGTCGGGTTTGAGATAGAATTTCTCTTCAACGTCCACCACCAGCGGCCATGTGGTGATATCCGCGCCATCCGGCGGGGCCACCAGCAGTGCGGTGCGTCGTTTGGGGGTTAGCCCGGCAGGATCCAGCCCGGCCATCACGGCGATTTCATCGGCCCAGGCACCAGCGGCGTTGACCACGATGGGGGCGGTGAATACCCCTTGCGCGGTTTCAACCTGCCAGCCTGTGCCGGATCCTGTGCCGGATTGCGACAGCCCGGTGACCTGGGCACGGGTGCGCAGGTCTCCGCCCCGGGCACGCAGCTGTCTGAGATAGGCCTGATGCAGCGCGTTGACGTCGATATCAGACGCGCCTTTGTCAATAAACGCGCCGTCCACATAGGTGTCGCGCAGGATCGGCACGATTTGGCGGGCCTGTTCGGCATCTATCATGGTGATGGATGATTTCAGCTCTTCCGCCGCTGCCGCCATTTCGTCGCGTTGATCGGGGTTGGCGATGAACATCGCGCCGCGCGGGCTGAGCAGGTTTGTGTCGGTGAAATCGGCAGGCGGGGCGCGGTAGAACGCCTCGGACGCGCGGGTCAAGGCGCGGATGATTGGCGGACCGTAAGACACGGTGAACAGCGCGGCAGACCGGCCGGTGGTGTGGTAGCCGGGCTGGGATTCCTGTTCCAGCAACAGCACGCGGCGGGTTTCCGACAGCTCTGCTGCGACCGAGGCACCAGCGATGCCGGCACCAATCACTACGACGTCAAATTCTTTGGTTGGTGCCATGTTTGCCCCCCGAGACACGAATGGATGACTTTCGATATCACTTTTTTTCCAATCGGAAAAGTCTGTTTTTTCCTATTGGAAAATTTCTTGGCCTTTCCGGGGGATTGCGGGTAGGATCGCGGCATGACAAATTCGGATCAAGCGGAACATTTACGGCTGGATTTTGGCCGTCGCCTGCGGCAGTTGCGCCGCGACAAGGACTGGACGCTGGCCGAGGTGGCGGAACGATCTGGTCTGGCGATCTCGACCATATCCAAGGCCGAACGCGGGGTGATCGCGCTGACCTATGACCGGCTGGCGCAGTTGGCGGATGGCATGGGGGTCGATCTGGCGGCGTTTTTCTCGACCAAGGGGAAGGTCTTTGAACCGGGCAGTTTTGCGGTGGCGCGCAAGGGGGATTTCAAGCGGCAAGAGACCAAGAATTACGTCTATGAGATGCTGTTCCCAGAGCTGTGGCACAAGTCTATGAGCCCGATGATGGGCACGCTGAAGGCGCGGGAGTTGGTGGATTTCGACACGTTTGTGCGCCATCCGGGGCAGGAGTTCCTGGTGGTGATGGAGGGGGCTGTGACGGTGCATATCGAAGACCGCGCGCCGGTGACGTTGCAGGCCGGGGACAGTATTTATTTCGACAGTGCCATTGGGCATCTTTATGCGTCGGATAGTGATCGGGATGCGCGGATATTAGTCGTCTGTACGGCGAGCTAGGGCGTGTCGCGTCAGGGCGGGCTAGCCGATGCGGCGGATGGTAATGCGCCAGAACCGGTGCATCAGCAATACCCCGGCAAAGGCCAGCCCAACCGCCAGCCCCAGCCAGATTCCGACGCCGCCCAACCCGACCACAAAGCCCAGCACATAAGACACCGGGATCCCCACCGCCCAATAAGACAACACCGCGATCACCATCGGTATCCGCGTGTCCTGCGCCCCGCGCAACAGGCTGAGCGCGATCACCTGCGCGCCGTCCACCAGTTGGAACAGGGCGGCAGCGGCAAACAGCAGCACACCGATGCCAATGATCTGGGCGCGATCCGGGTCGTCCGGGGCCAGAAACCAGGCCACCATCACCTCGGGGATCAGCAGAAACGCCGCTATTGCGACGATGGCGGCCAGCAGCGACATCAAGATCACCACAACCGCGCCGCGCGCCATATGCGCGCGATCCTGGCGGCCAAAGGCATTGCCGGCGCGGATCGTCGCCACATTGCCCAGGCCAAGATGCACCATGAAGGTGGCACTCGTGACCACGATCACAATCCCATGTGCGGCCAGCGGCACGGTGCCGATCCAGCCCATCATCATCGCCGTTGCAGCAAACAGGCTGGTCTCGCTTAGCAATGTCAGGCCAATTGGCAGGCCCAGCCGGAACACCTGCCCCAGCATGTCCCAATCGGGACGCCAGAAGCGGGCGAACATCTGATGCTCGGGCAGGACCAGCACCGCATAGATCGCAACTGCCACCAACGACGCCGTCTGCGTCACGATCGACGCAATCGCCGCGCCGATGATGCCCAGTTCCGGCGCGCCCCAATGGCCGAAGATCAGCGCGTAATTCGCCACTGCGTTGACCAGCGCCGCAAACAGGATGATCCACAGCACGATCTGGGTCCGCTCCAGCGCCGCCAGATAGGATTGCAGCACCATAACCAGCAGCGCCGGGAACATGCCCCAGCCGGCGATGCGCAGATATTGCGCGGCCAGATCGGATGTCTCGGGGCTCTGCCCCAGCAGCCGCAAAATCGACCCGGACCACCACATGGCGGGCATGGCCAGCACGCCAAACCCCAGCGACAGCCACAGCCCCATGCGGGTGGCGCGGCGAATGCTGGTCTGGTCCTCGGTCCCGGCAGCGGCGGCCACCATTGGCATCACCGCCATGGCAAAACCCGACCCCAGCATGAACACCACAAAGAAATAGCTGTGCGACAATGTCAGCGCCGCCAGTTCGCGCACACCATACCAGCCCAGCATCACCGTATCGGTCAGCCCGATCGCCTGCTGTGCCAGATGCCCGCCAATCAGCGGCAGGCTCAGCACAGTGATGGCCTTGACGTGGCCGGGATATGTCATTGGGACGCCCATGATAACTGCTTAGAAGCGGGGCGTATTTTTGGCAAGGCTTGGCCTGATGTCATGCGGTGTCAGCATGGCGTCAAACCGGAGGTTCCGATGCCCGATCCCTTTGCCCGTCTGATCCCCGAGGCCCGTACCTTTCCGGGCGAATTGGCGCTGAATAACAGCCGCGATTGGTTTGTCAGCCAGAAGCCACGATACGAGTCCTGCTTGAAGGCCCCGGCCCTGTTGCTGCTGGATCAGGTAGCGCATGATTTGGGGCGGCAGTGTGGGCAGACCCTGACGCCCAAGCTGTTCCGGCCGCATCGGGATGTGCGGTTTTCCAAGGACAAGACGCCGTATCACACACATTTGCACATGATGTGGGCGATAAGCGGTTCTGGCCCTGCGCTGTTTCTTGGCCGGTCCCCGGAGTATGTGAAAATGGGCGGCGGGATCATGGGGTTTGATAAAAGCGCCCTGACCGATTGGCGCCGCGCGGTGGATGGCGCGTTGGGCGATGATCTGCGTCAGGGGCTGGACGATCTG
The DNA here is from genome assembly GCA_047639325.1 of Paracoccaceae bacterium. Classification (GTDB taxonomy): domain Bacteria; phylum Pseudomonadota; class Alphaproteobacteria; order Rhodobacterales; family Rhodobacteraceae; genus NVQY01. The sequence continues at coordinate 12,647 of JBLINN010000050.1, forward strand.
GCGGCGGTGGGGTTGGTCGCGGCGGAGCCTGAGTTGAAACGCGTGCCTGCGCCGTTTGACAAAGACCACCGCCATGGCGACCTGCTAGGTCGCAAAAGCCTGACGCTGTGGCGGGACGTGCCGCCATCGCAGTATGATGCGCCGCAGGCGGTGCTGGCCAATACTTTTGCTGCACTACGCCCAATGCTGGACCTGCTTCAGCGCAGCCTGTGACATCCGCCAAAGGTCAAAACCCGGACGCTGCAATCTGTACCCGGAAAATTTCAAATTTTCCGACTCGGTTTCTTTGAAAGAAACCGGATAGAGACGCATCGGCAGCGCCCGGAAAACCCACGTTACTTGCGGCTGTCAGGATGCAGTGCGGTTCCCAGAATATGGTCGGCGCCATGAATGACATGATGCGCCTGACCGACGATCAGCGGATCTGGTTCGCCGACAATCTCGGTGTCCTTGTCCGGGTAATTCAGCGAGGCCAGGAAATGGCGCATGCAATTCAGCCTTGCGCGTTTCTTGTCGTTGGATTTGATCACCGTCCAAGGGGCATCCGCCGTGTCAGTATAAAAGAACATCGCCTCTTTGGCCTCGGTATAATCTTCCCACTTGTCGAGACTAGCCTTGTCAATCGGGCTAAGCTTCCAGCGCTTTAGCGGGTCGGTGGCGCGGCTGTCAAAGCGGCTGCGCTGTTCGGCCTGGGTGACCGAGAACCAATATTTGTAAAGCCGGATACCCGAGCGCACCAGCATCTGTTCCAGATCCGGCGTCTGGCGCATGAATTCCAAGTATTCGCTGGGCTCGCAAAACCCCATCACCCGTTCAACCCCGGCGCGGTTATACCACGAGCGGTCATACAGCACCATTTCACCAGAGGTGGGCAGATGGTCGACATAGCGTTGGAAATACCACTGACCACGCTCTTCGTCTGTCGGCTTGTTCAGCGCGACCACACGGGCAGCCCGCGGATTAAGGTGCTCGGTAAAGCGTTTGATCGTGCCGCCTTTGCCCGCGGCGTCCCGGCCCTCGAAGATCATCACGAACTTTTGCCCGGTTTGCTGCGCCCAGAGTTGCACCTTTAGCAATTCGGCCTGCAGCTGGGCTTTTTCGGCCTCGTAGGTGCGTTTGGCCATTTTCTTTGTATAGGGGTAGTGCCCGCTTTCGAAGGCTATGCGCACTTGCTCGGCGCTGGGCCTGGCGGCCTTTTTTGCATCAGCTGGGGCCAAGGTTGGGGCCAAGGTTGTGGCCAAGGTTGGGGCCGGGGTTGGAGTGGGGGTTGGGGTGGCGGTTGGGGCCGGGGTTGGAGTGGGCGCGGTGGCTGCTGTGTCGATACCATTTCCGGCAACTTGCGTCTGTTTCGGGATCGGGTTGGTCATGCGCGCTTCTCCTGTGTTTACGGGCTGTGATTTTGCCTAGCAAATCCCGTCATCCGGCGCTTTGATCAGAGTCAAAAACCTGTCACAACAAGCAAAGGTAAAGTCAAAAACGCGGGTTCTATTTGGCGCAGTGCCGCCCCCCGTTGCCACCCCAGCCGAAAGGACCCGGATGCAGACCGAAATCCGCCGCCTGAACGGGCATCCGTTCCATATCCGTCACTGGGGCGACCCAGAGCTGCCGGTGCTGCTGATGCTGCATGGGTTTCCCGAATATGGCGGCGCGTGGGGCGATCTGGCGCCGTTGCTAGCGCAGCGTTTTCACTGCATTGCCCCGGATCAGCGCGGCTATGGCCAAAGCTGGGCGCCGGATGGCGTTGAGAATTACACCGTCTCGGCGTTGGTGGGGGACATCGCGGAACTGATCCGTCAGATTGGCGCGCCGGTGACGGTGATGGGCCATGACTGGGGCGCGGCGGTGGCCTATGGGCTGGCGATGTTCAAACCCGATCTGGTGGACCGGCTGATCATCGCCAATGGGGTGCACCCGGTGCCGTTTCAGCGCGCCATGGCGGCAGGTGGGGCGCAGTCTGAGGCCAGCCAATACATCAACTATCTGCGCCGCGAGACCTCGCAGGATGAGTTGGCCGCTGATGGGTTTGCCAAGATGAAACAGCTGTTCATGGCCAAGATGGACAGCGGCTGGCTGACCGAGGCCAAGGTGCAGGAGTACCTGACCGAATGGGCCCGTCCGGGGCGGTTAAAGACCATGATCCACTGGTATCGCGCCTCGCCTTTGCGCATCGCAAAGCCGGGCACGCCGCTGACCGACCTGCCCACGTTGCCGCTGGACCGGTTGGTTGTGCATTGTCCGCATCTGCTGATCTGGGGCGATCAGGACAGCGCCCTGTTGCCCGAGGCCACCGAAGGGTTGGAGGATTTTGCGCCGGACCTGACCCGCGTGCCCCTGCCCGGCCTGAACCACTGGCTGATCCATCAGGACCCCAGGGCGGTGGCGGATGCAGTTTTGGGGTGGATGAAGGTTTAGGGTGGCGACGGCACTTGGGACGGGGCGCAAACCTACAGAGACCTTTCGAAGCTCTGCTTCCAATACACAACCGGTTCCCAATACAGTTACAAAGCACTGATTTTCCAGGAGTCCCGTTTATGAAGTCCGAGATAATCGCGATAATCGAGATAATCGAGGTCCTAAAAAATGCTATGGTTGAAGCTGAAGTTGGAGAAATTATCGGCAACGAGGCCCAAGTACTAAAGCGCTTCAACCCGGTATGTCAGGTCGGCCCGCTGGACCTGCGCGACCAAACCCCGTGAGGCTGCGACTTTTCCGGCCCGGTCTTTGCCGATGACGTGTGTTTTGAGGGCGCGGTATTTCGCGGCATCAGCTGGTTTCAGGATACTATGTTCCGCCAAACTGCCGATTTTCGCAGCGCCTGCTTTTGGGACGACGCCCGCTTTGACCGGGCAAGGTTCCGCCAAACGGCCGATTTTCCAGCCGCAGAAGTCCGCGGCGTGGCAAGCTTTGATAATATCAGCGCCGCGCAGGGCCTGCGCCTGATCGGGGTGATGGCCAATGGCAACCTGCCGCTGGCAGACAGTACCATTCATGGCCAGACCGATATCACAGGGGCGACTTTGATGGGCGGGTTATGGGCGGTTGGGGCCGATATTGCCTCGCTGACAGGGGTTGAGGGCAGCGAGGTTTACGGGCGTGTGAACGGTATTCGCAACCCGTAGGGTGCGTGGTTTCACGCACCGGTCAACGGGTGAGGGTGGGAAACGCGCGTGGATTTACGCACCCTACGGCTTGCTAGAATGGCATAAAGTCTTCTTGGCCAGCCTTGAGGTTATCCAGCCGTTCGTACACATTTTCATCAACTGGGTCACTTTTCATAACAAGATACTCAGCCACTCTTATTTGCATCCCCAAGATATCGTTAATTTCTTGAGATTGAGTTTTTCTGTTTTGTTCAAATAAGGAAGTTAACGTTTCCACAAAATCAGAAACAGCCACGGTTGATATCATTTTTCCACTGGGATGAATCGTTGCTCGAGTGCGATTTCTAGTGATCGTAAGAATCTCTTCAAGGATATCCCGATCTGTTCGTACGTCCTGCGTTTGGGTCTCTCCGATAGTTTCCATAATGGTAGTGACTTTTTCTTCTAATTGAGGCCACCACATTTCAAAAACGCGATCAAAGGTTTCTTTCGCAAGTGTATTTTCAAGGCCGCTCAGATTGATAGTGTTCATAAGGTTTTTGAAGTCGCGCTTTGAAAAACTTGTCGTTTGAAATGTAGTGAGGGGGCCTGTCAAATCTGTATTTTCCATACCGAAAAGTATTGAGCAAACCTTCGACTGTTTAAGGTCTTTCGACAGTGCGCCAGCCTCAAAAAGAATCCAGGGTTTAGTGAAATTTTCTTTGGTTAGGCAAACAATCCCTACGTTGCATTCCGAGAGCTTCTGGGAAACTTCACTTCCCCACTTGGCCCCTTTCTCAATGTCGTTGGGTGTATAGTAAGGTTTTGCGAACTGAAGCACTGAAGGAATCCAATTCCGAAGCTCTTCTGCGATCTCCTTGCTCTGTTGTCCACTCCAGCTAATGAATACATTAGTCATCTCGAGTAATTTCCTTTAAAATATTGTGCAATTTATTCTAATGTATTTAAACATCCAACTCCACCACAAACCGCGCGTTCTCCTGGATATATTCAAACCGCTTCTCCGGTTTCTTGCCCATCAAACGCTCCACCAGATCGCTGGTTTCCCCCGGCTCATCCTCGTCAATTGTCACCCGGATCAGCTTGCGCGACGCCGGGTCCATCGTGGTTTCTTTCAGGTCCTTGGCGTCCATTTCCCCAAGACCCTTGAACCGCGACACATCAATCCTGCCCTTACCGCCCAGCCCCTTTTCCATCACTGCGGCCTTTTCGGCCTCGTCGACGCAATAGACCCGCTTGGCCCCCTGCGTC
>JBLINN010000051.1:0-16927 GCA_047639325.1 Paracoccaceae bacterium
ATCAAGGGGTTGTCGTGCTGCCCGACGCAGACCCTATTTGGTGGGGGCGCAATCAGGACACCAACGGGGCAAAGCGTACCGTGTGGATGGATGGCGACCGGTTACGCGGTTATGCTGATCACTTCGTGCAATCAACGACCCGGCATCCGATGCAGGATTTGGCCGCTTTACTGTGTGATCTGGGGCTGGAAAAGGCGCGGATCGGGGTTGAAATGGATAATTATTATTTTTCCGCCAAGGCGATGTCGGTGCTGCAAGAGTCGCTGCCGGGGGTGAATTGGGATGATTCGACCGGGATGGTGAACTGGCAAAGGGCAGTGAAATCCGAGGCCGAGATTGGATTTATGCGCAAAGCGGCGGCGATTTCGGAAAAGGTTGTTGACGGGTTATTGCAGCGTGTTGAACCCGGCGTGCCCAAGAATGAAGTTGTGGCCGAGATTTACCGCGACTCCATTCGCGGTGTCGAAGGGGCCTGGGGCGATTATCCGGCGATTGTGCCGCTGTTGCCGTCGGGCAGCGATGCTGCCGCGCCGCATCTGACATGGGATGGGCGGCCTTTTGTAACAGGCGAGGCGACGTTTTTCGAGATTTCGGGCTGCTACCGGCGCTATCACGCGCCGCTATGCCGAACGTTGTTTCTGGGCGACCCCCCCGATTTCCTGCGCCGTGCCGAGGCGGCGTTGATCGAGGGGCTAGAGGCCGGGTTGGACGCCGCCCGTGCCGGAAACCGCGCCTGTGACATCGCCAACGCGCTGGCGGTGCCGCTGGAAAAGGCCGGGATCGAACGCGGCGCGCGCTGTGGTTATCCCATCGGGCTTAGCTATCCGCCGGATTGGGGCGAACGCACGATTTCACTGCGCCCGGATGACGAGACCGTGCTGCAACCCGGCATGACCTTTCACTTTATGCCCGGTCTGTGGATGGACGATTGGGGGCTGGAGATTACCGAAAGCATCCTGATCCGCGACAGCGGCCCGGCGGAAACCTTTTGCGACCGGCCGCGGCAGATGTTCGTAAAGCCGTGACGGGGCGTTTGGGGGAAACCGTATCGCTGTTGGACCGGTTGATCGGCTATCCGACGGTGTCTGCCGATAGCAATTTGGATCTGGTCAGCGATCTGGCGCAACGGTTGGAAGATTGCGGCGCGCGGGTTGATCTGTTTCAGGACGGTTCCGGGCGCAAGGCAAACCTGTTTGCTACCATGGGTCCGGACGGGCCGGGCGGGGTGGTGTTGTCAGGGCACACGGATGTGGTGCCAGTGACCGATCAGGACTGGGCCAGCGACCCGTTTGAAATGCGTCAGGCGGACGGGCGGCTGTATGGGCGTGGCGCTTGCGACATGAAGGGGTTCATCGCGGCGTCAGTGGTTGCCGCGCAGGATTATGCGCGGATGTCGCTGAAACGCCCGGTGCATTTTTCATTCACCTATGACGAAGAAATCGGCTGTCTGGGCGCGCGCGCCTTGGTGCCGGAACTGCAACGGCGCGGGATACAGCCGGCGATGGCGATCATTGGCGAACCGACGGATATGCGGGTGATCGAGGGACACAAGGGCTGTTGCGAATACACGGTGCGGTTTTCCGGGCTGGAAGGGCATGGATCGGCCCCCGGTCGCGGGGTGAACGCCGCCGAATACGCGGTGCGCTATGTGTCCCGGCTGATGTCTTTGCGGGGTGAGCTGATGCTGCGCGCGCCGCAAGGCAGCCGGTTTGATCCCCCCTGGACCACGCTGAACATCGGGCGGATCAGTGGCGGCGTCGCGCATAACGTGATTGCGGGCAAGGCCGAGGTGGATTGGGAAATGCGCCCGGTTCAGGACGGCGATGCGGATTTTGTAAAACGCGATATTGAACGCTATGTCACCACACAACTGCTGCCCGCGATGCGCGCCATCTGCGCCAACGCTGATATCACCACCGAAGTGTTGGGTGAAGTTGCCGGGCTGGAAGTGATGCCGGAAAACGCCGCACGCGATCTGGTGGCCGGGTTGGTTGGGGCCAATGGCGCCGATGTGGTGCCATTCGGCACCGAGGCCGGGTTGTTTCAGGCAATGGGCATGTCAGTGGTGGTTTGTGGGCCGGGTTCAATCGACCAGGCCCACAAACCGGATGAGTTTGTGAGCCTGGATCAGCTTCAATCCTGTTTAGGGATGCTGGACCGGTTGGGCCGCTCCTTCGCCCTTACAGGCGGCCTCGCTTAGGACGCAGCCTTTAGCATGTCACGGGATTTCAGTTCGGCATAGGTTTCGTCCAGCGCGGTGCGCGCCCGCGTCACCAATGTGTCGATTTCGTCCGTTGTGATCACCAGCGGCGGCGAGATGATCATCCGGTCGCCCACATGGCGCATGATCAGGTTGTTGGCGAAACAGCGTTCGCGGCAGATCAGGCCAGCCGCCCCGGCATCACCCGCAAACGACGCACGGCTGTCTTTATGCGGGGTCAGGGCGATGGTGGCCATCAAGCCGATGCTGCGGGCCTCGCCCACCAGCGGGTGATCGCCCAAGGCTTCCCATTGCTGTTGCAGATGCGGGGCGGCGACACGGTCGACGTGGCCAACAACGTCCTCTTCTTCAAGGATGCGCAGATTCTCCAGTGCGACAGCAGCGGCAACCGGGTGACCGGAATAGGTGTAACCGTGGTTGAATTCGACGCTGGCAATCACCTCGGCCACCTCGTCACTGACCACAGAGCCGCCAATGGGCGCATAGCCCGATGACAGGCCTTTGGCGATGGTCATGATATCGGGGCGGATGCCCATGGTTTGCGATCCGAACCAATTGCCGGTGCGGCCAAACCCACAGATCACCTCATCCGCAATCAGCAGGATTTCGTATTTGTCGCAGATCCGCTGAATTTCCGGCCAATAGGTCGACGGTGGGATCACCACGCCGCCCGCGCCTTGGATCGGCTCGCCGATAAACGCGGCAACGCGGTCTTCGCCCAGCTCCAGAATGGCGGTTTCCAGTTCCTGCGCGCGCATCAGGCCAAAGTCTTCGCGGGTCATGTCGCCACCTTCGGCGTACCAATGCGGCTGGCCGATGTGGTGGATATCCGGGATCGGCAGCCCGCCTTGGGCATGCATCGGCGCCATTCCCCCCAGCGACCCGCTGCCCATGGAAGAGCCATGATAGGCATTGTGACGGCTGATGATGATCGACTTGGATGGCTTTCCCTTTACCGCCCAATATGTACGCACCATGCGGATATTTGTATCATTCGCCTCAGAGCCTGATCCGGCAAAAAAGGTGTGATTCAGATCACCCGGCGCCAGTTCGGCCAGCTTGGCCGACAGGGCAATCACCGGGATATGGGTGGTTTGAAAGAAGGTGTTGTAATAGGGCAGTTCGCGCATCTGACGCGCGGCAACCTCGGCCAGTTCGTCGCGGCCATAGCCGATATTGACGCACCACAGACCGGCCATCGCATCCAGCATTTCGTGGCCTTCGCTGTCGGTCAGCGTCACGCCACTGGCGCGGGTGATGACACGTACGCCTTTGTCTGCCAGTTCGCCGCCATTGGTGAACGGGTGCAAATGGTGGGCGGCATCCAGTGCCTGAAGCTCTGCCGTGGGCAGATGGTTGGTGATTGCGGTCATGATGACGACTCCTGAAAATCTGTTACGGCCAGAATATGATCAAATTAATTTCTGTCAATCGAATCAATCAGGAGCGGTCAGGAACGGTTAGGAACGGTCAGAACAGCGATCACCTGCTCCATCCCCTGCACCACGTCCTGTGTCATCGCATTAGCGGCGGCATCCGGGTCACGGCGGCGCAGGGCGTCCAGAAGCTCTTTGTGGTGATCGCGCAAATTCTGGGTTCCGAAACGCCCGCAAACCACCCGCAAAGACGGGCCAAAGCGCAGCCAGACACGATCAACCAGATCTGCCATAACCTTGGCATCTGCCAGATCGCACAGCCGGGTGTGAAACTGGTAATTCCGCTCCAGATAACCAGAGACATCACCGGCGGAGATGGCCTGATCAAGAGCGCCATCGATCTGCTCCAACTCGACAATGGCGGCGGCTGAAATGCGCTGCGTGGCGCGGCGCGTCAGCTCCGACTCCATTGTTTTTCTAACGTAAATCAGTTGCTCAACATCCGCGGCGGACAATTGTGGCACGCTGACCCGGCGGTTGCCCTGAAACACCAAAGCCCCGTCCGAAATCAACCGGCGGATCGCTTCGCGCACCGGTGTCATGCCCACATCCAACGCCAGCGTTAGCCCCTGAATGGTGACGGCCTGACCGGGGGCCATTTCACCAAACAATATCTGCGCGCGCAATGTTTGGTAAACCTGTTCATGGGCAGGCATTCCGGGCGGGTCGGCGGGTTTGTTGACAGTGAGTTGGTCTTTCAAATTCCTAGGCCCTGTTCCTGCTTTTAGCGTCGCAACTTGCTTACTGGCTTGGTGCATGAAAACATATCTACTATTGCCTTGGAAGGCAAAACTTGATCAAATTAGACAGCCGGATCAAAACCGGCAGGTCCTTGGGAGTTACCTAATGAAAATCAAAACGCTGACATTAACGGCGATCCTGGCGCTTAGCAGCGCGGCTGTCTTTGCGGACGAGGTTCGCGTTTACAACTGGTCGGATTACATCGACGAAGAACTGCTGGCCAAGTTCGAAGCAGAAACCGGCCTGAAGCTGATTTACGACGTGTTCGACAGCAACGAAGTGCTGGAAACCAAGATGCTGGCCGGTGGGTCGGGCTATGACGTGGTGGTGCCATCAGGCACCTTCCTACAACGCCAGATCACCGCGGGCGCGTTCCAGAAACTGGACATGTCCAAGCTGCCGAACCACGCCAACATGTGGGATGTGGTTGAATCACGGACCGAACAATATGACCCTGAAAATGCCTATTCGATCAACTATATGTGGGGCACCACGGGGATCGGTGTAAATGTCGGCAAGGTGACAGAACTGCTGGGGGCGGATGCGCCGATCGATTCACTTGATCTGGTCTTCAAGCCTGAAAACATGGAAAAGCTTGCGGCCTGCGGCGTTCATTTTCTGGACGCACCGGCCGAGATGATCCCAATGGCGCTGAAATATCTGGGTGAAAATCCAGACAGTCAGGACCCGGATGTAATTGCCCGCGCCGAAGAGGCGTTTATGCCTGTGCGCCCGTACATCCAAAAGTTCCACAGCTCGGAATACATCAATGGGCTGGCCAATGGCGACATTTGCGTCGCCGTGGGTTGGTCCGGGGATATCCTGCAAGCGCGGGATCGGGCGGCAGAGGCTGAAAACGGCGTCGAAATTGCCTATCATGCAGCCAAAGAAGGCGCACAGATGTGGTTTGACCAGATGGCGATTCCAGTGGATGCGCCGAACCCGGACGCCGCGCATGTGTTCCTGAACTTCATCATGGACGCGCAGAACATGGCGGCTGCATCGAACTATGTCTATTACGCCAACGGCAACAAGGCATCGCAGGAATTCCTGATTGAAGATGTCAGCGGTGACACGGCGATCTATCCGGATGCAGAAACGCTGGCAAACCTGTTCACAACCCGGCCTTACGACTCGAAAATTCAGCGCAAGGTCACGCGCCTGTGGACCAAGATCAAGTCGGGCATTTGATCTGACAACGCCAAAGGCGGGCCTGACGGTCCGCCTTTTCTTTATCCGGGAATAATGGGGGCGGTTTTGGAATCTACTGTTTTTGCACCCTGGGAGGATCCTGAGGCCAAGCCTTTGATCCGGTTCCAGAATGTCACCAAACGGTTTGGTGACTTCGTCGCGATCGACGATCTGTCACTGGATATCTACGCACAGGAATTCTTTGCCCTGCTGGGGCCATCGGGCTGTGGTAAAACCACGATGATGCGGATGCTGGCGGGGTTTGAAAACCCCAGCGAGGGCCGGATCGAACTGGCCGGGCAAAACATTGTGCCAGTGCCGCCCAACAAGCGCGCCGTGAACATGATGTTCCAGTCCTACGCGCTGTTCCCGCACCTGTCGATCTGGGACAACATCGCCTTTGGCCTGCGCCGGTCGAACATGTCCAAAGACAACATCGCCCTGCGCGTCGAAGAAATGCTGAAACTGACCCGGCTGGAAAAATTCGCACGCCGCAAGCCACATCAGATTTCCGGCGGCCAACGTCAACGGGTGGCCTTGGCACGGTCGCTGGCCAAGGCGCCGAAACTGTTGCTGCTGGACGAACCGCTAGGCGCGCTGGACAAAAAACTGCGCCAGGACACACAGTTCGAACTGATGGATATTCAGGAAAAGACCGGCACCACCTTTGTGATCGTCACCCATGATCAGGAAGAGGCGATGACCGTGGCCAGTCGTGTTGCGGTGATGGACGAAGGCCGCCTTATTCAGGTCTCGACCCCCGACCGGCTGTATGAATCGCCCAATTCTGTCTATGTCGCTGATTTCATTGGCGATGTGAACATCTTCGAAGGCAGCGCAACGGCGCTGGGCAACGACCGCTATCATATAGCTTGGGTCGATGGGCAACCGCCGCTTGTGGCCACGTCGGAGCGCGCGTTTTCTGAAGGGCAGCACAGTCATCTGGCGATCCGCCCGGAAAAAGTGGCGATTTCGGCGGAAAAACCCGAAGGCGCGGATAATGTGGTTCAGGGCAAGGTGCTGGACATTGCCTATCTAGGCAACCTGTCGACCTATCATGTCGAACTGCCCAACGGCACGATCATCAAGGCGCAAACCGCCAACACGCGGCGCATTTCGCGGCGCAGTTTCACCTGGGAAGACCCTGTCTGGCTGTCATGGACCGCCACGGCTGGCGTTCTGCTGGCTGAATGATGCGGCGTTTCCTGCTGATCGGAACGCCGTATTTCTGGCTGTTGGCGCTGTTTCTGGTGCCCTTTGTCATCGTCCTGAAAATCTCTCTGTCGGACACGGCATTGGCAATCCCGCCCTATGTTCCAAAGCTGGACTGGGCCGAGGGTCTCTGGGCGTTCCTAAGCCAGCTGGATTTCGAAAACTTCGTGTTTCTGACCGAGGATGATCTGTATTGGAAGGCCTATCTAAGCAGCCTGCAGATCGCGCTTGTCTCAACCATATTCACCCTGATCATCGGCTATCCGATCGCCTATGGGATGGCCCGCGCCCCGGGTGAATGGCGCCCGACCCTGATGATGCTGGTGATCCTGCCGTTCTGGACCAGTTTCCTGATCCGGGTTTACGCGTGGATGGGCATTCTTAGCCAAGAGGGGTTTTTGAACCAGTTCCTGCTGTGGATCGGGGTGATTGATACGCCGCTAACCATCCTGAACACCAACACTGCCGTCTATATCGGCATCGTTTACACTTATCTGCCCTTCATGATCCTGCCGATCTATGCAGCGCTTGACCGGATGGACGGATCGCTGATCGAAGCGGCCGAGGATTTGGGCTGTTCCCGGCTGACCGCCTTTTGGTTGGTGACGATCCCGCTGTCGCGCAACGGCATTGTCGCGGGCAGTTTCCTGGTGTTCATCCCGGCGCTGGGCGAATTTGTGATCCCGTCGCTGTTGGGCGGATCGGGCACGTTGATGATCGGCAAAGTCCTGTGGGAGGAATTCTTTTCCAACCGTGACTGGCCGGTGGCCTCGGCGGTGGCCGTGGTGCTGTTGTTGATCCTGGTGATCCCGATCGTGCTGTTCCAGCGCAACCAGCAAAAACAGGCGGAGGCGGAACAATGATGCGTCTCAGCTGGTTCAATGTGGTGTCGCTGACGCTGGGGTTTGCGTTTCTGTATATCCCGATGATCATTCTGGTGATCTTCAGCTTTAACGCCAGCAAGCTGGTCACGGTCTGGGCCGGATTTTCCACCAAATGGTACGGCGAATTACTGCAGAACGAGGCGTTTTTGGACGCCGCCTGGGTCACGCTGAAGGTGGCGGTGCTGTCGTCCACCTTGGCCACGATACTGGGCACGATGGCGGCCTATGTTCTGGTGCGCTCGGGGCGGTTTCTGGGGCGCACGCTGTTTTCCGGGATGATTTATGCGCCGCTGGTGATGCCCGAGGTGATTACCGGCTTGTCGCTGCTGCTGCTGTTCATCGGTCTTGGGATGGATCGCGGCGTGCTGACCATTGTGCTGGCACATACCACGTTTTCGATGTGCTATGTGTCGGTGGTGGTGTCGTCGCGGCTGTCCACGTTCGACCAATCATTGGAAGAGGCCGCGCTGGATCTGGGCTGTTCCCCAGCCGAGGCATTTCGGCTGGTCACCCTGCCCATCATCGCGCCTGCGGTGATTTCCGGCTGGCTGCTGGCCTTTACCCTGTCGCTGGATGATCTGGTGATTGCGTCGTTCACTTCTGGCCCTTCGGCGACAACGCTGCCGATCAAGATTTATTCCGCCGTGCGGTTGGGCGTTAGCCCGGAAATCAATGCGCTGTCGACGCTGATGATTGCGATTGTGACCGTTGGGGTGATTGCCGCCTCGTTGGTGTCAAAGCGCAATCTGGTGCGGCAAAGGAAAGAAGAACAGGCCGCGATCCGGGCAGAATGAAACGGATTTATTCAGACTTTGCCTATGGGCCCGGCCCCCGCGACGGGTGCTGGTGGGATGAGACCATAGTGGCACCCGATTGGCCAGACCTGCGCGGTGACCTGCGTGCTGATGTGGTGATTGTTGGCGCGGGGTTCACCGGACTTTCCGCCGCGCTGCATCTGGCCGAAGCAGGGGTTTCAGTTGTGGTGCTCGAAGGGCAAACCCCTGGCTGGGGCGCGTCCGGGCGCAATGGCGGGTTTTGCTGTATCGGTGGGTCGATGCTGGACGAAACGGCGATGACCCGCCGTCATGGCGCGGCGGATACCGCCAGATACCGGCAGGCGGAACGCGATGCGGTTGCGCTGGTAGCCAGGCTGTTGGATCGACTGGACATTGATGCCGATACCCATTCCAAAGGCGAAACCCAACTGGCGCATAATGCCCGGGCGATGACGTCCTTGCACCGTCAGGCCGAGAGCATCGTCAAGGGCGGTGGTCCGGACCCCATTTTGACCGAGGCCGGGGATTTGGCAGCGCAAGGGTTAAACGGGCCGTTTCATGGCGCCTTGACCACGCCGGTTGGCTTTGGGCTGAACCCGCGTAAATACCTGTTTGGTCTGGCGGGTGCTGCTACGCGCGCCGGCGCCCGGCTGTTTCAACGCAGCGCTGTGACCGGGATTACCACCGCCAAAACCGGGTATCTGGTGGCAACGGGACAGGGGCGCGTATCGTGTGACACTGTCCTGATTGCCACCAATGGTTATTCCAGCGAAGACCTGCCCAAATGGCTGGCTGGGCGATATCTGCCTGCGCAATCGTCGGTTCTGGTCACCCGACCGCTTACCGAGGCCGAACTGGCCGCGCAGGGTTGGACCAGTGACCAGATGGCCTATGATACCCGCAATCTGCTGCATTACTTTCGCTTGATGCCGGATGGTCGGTTCCTGTTTGGTATGCGCGGCGGCATGGGCGCTTCCCCAGGGTCCGAGCGCAAGGCACGGGCCGACACCCGTCGGGATTTCGAGGCGATGTTCCCGGCTTGGCGCGACGTGCCGTCGGCACATAGCTGGTCCGGCATGGTCTGCCTTGCCGCAGGCCGCGTGCCTTACGTTGGTCCGGTGCCGGGCAAGCCGGGGATGTTCGTCGGGCTGGCCTATCACGGCAATGGGGTTGCGATGGGCAGCTATGCGGGGCGGCTGTTGGCTGATCTGGCGCTGGGCCAGGAACCGCCATGCATATACCCAGAGATGATGCACAAACCGATGGCGCAGTTCCCGCTGGGCCGCGCCCGCCGATTGCTGATGCCCCCGGCCTACGCCGCGATGATGCTGGCCGATCTGTAAACGCGGCTCAGGCCCTGTGACGCCCGGTATGGTTGACAGAACAGCGCAGATCGCCCATCCCTAAAGAAAAAACGGTTTGAGGTAGGGCAGATGAAAATCGCGATGATTGGCACGGGTTATGTCGGGCTTGTATCAGGGGTATGTTTTTCGGATTTTGGGCACGATGTGATCTGTGTCGACAAAGATCCCGAAAAGATCGACATGCTGCGGCGCGGGGAAATCCCGATTTTTGAACCGGGCCTGGAACAGATGTTGGCCAATAATGTCGCGGCGAACCGCCTGTCCTTTTCGGGTGATCTGGCAGAGGCGGTGGCCGGGGCCGATGCGGTGTTTATCGCTGTGGGCACCCCAACACGGCGCGGCGACGGCCATGCAGACCTGACGTATGTAATGGCAGCAGCGGCGGAAATTGCCGAGGCGATCACTGATTATACCGTAGTCGTCACCAAATCGACGGTGCCGATTGGCACCAATCGGCAGGTCAAACAAACCATCGCCAAGGCAAACCCAAAGGCGGAATTCGACGTTGCCAGCAACCCGGAATTCCTGCGCGAAGGGGCCGCGATTGACGATTTCATGCGGCCTGACCGGGTGGTTGTTGGTGTCCAGCACGAGCGCGCCGCCGAGGTGATGGCCGAGATCTACCGTCCGCTTTTCCTGCGCGATTTCCCGATTCTAACCACCGATCTGGAAAGCGCCGAGATGATCAAATACGCGGCAAACGCGTTTCTGGCGACGAAAATCACCTTTATCAACGAAATTGCCGCGCTGTGTGAACGCACCGGTGCGGATATCAAGCTGGTCAGTCAGGGAATGGGGCTGGACGGGCGGATTGGCAACAAGTTCCTGCATGCCGGGCCAGGCTATGGCGGGTCGTGCTTTCCCAAGGACACCCGCGCGCTGGCACGCATTGGCCAGGAACACGGACTGCCGATGCAGATCACCGAGACGGTCATCAAGGTGAATGACGAATTGCGCCGTCGGATGATCGACAAGATTGTGGACATGCTGGATGGATCGGTCGCCGGTAAGATCATCGCGGTCCTCGGTGTCACGTTCAAACCAAACACCGATGACATGCGCGAGGCACCGTCGCTGACAATTATTCCCGCGCTGATCGGCGCAGGGGCCAAGGTGCGCGTTGTCGACCCACAAGGCCATCGCGAGGCGGCCAGTCTATTGCCCGGCGTGAACTGGTCAGACGATGCCTATAAGGCGGCGCAGAACGCCGATGCTGTGGTAATCTTGACGGAATGGAACGAGTTCCGCGCACTGGATTTGAAACGGTTGTGCAAACGCATGGCCTACCCGGCGCTGGCCGATCTGCGCAACATCTATACGGCCCGAGATGCCAAAAGGGCCGGATTTGCCCGCTACGTATCGGTCGGTCGTCAGGATTATGCGGCCGACGAGGCATAGCTTAACAGTGCGCGCACGCCGCGCCGTGGTGGTAAAACGCACAACCCGCCCGTCTCCGGTCAGCTGCCATTTCGCAGGCCGGTGACGGACGAAGACAGAACTGCCAGGCCGCCTTCAAGTATCAAGATCACCTGCCCGTTCTGAACCTGCGCCTCGGCCACCTGACCATAGACTTCTGCCTGATCGCTCAGGATGATTTCGCCATTCTTGACGCTTTCGACAGTGAAACTGTACGTGCCAGTTGGCAACGGGTCCCCTTCGGTATCAACCCCGGCCCATTCGATTGGCTCTGCGGAAACCGGAATGGCCTGACGCTGAACCTCGGTTCCGGCTTCATCATGCACGACCAGAAACACCTGATCTGACACAGTAGCCGGGTTGGGGGACACGGTAATCGGGGCGCCATCGAAATAGGCGGGGGCAAGGGCGCGGGCCTCCATGCCGACAAGACCGGCCAGCGATGCCATATTGGCTTCACTCGACTGGGCAAAGAGCGCCGACAGCGCATCATTGGTTTTAACCTGTTGTTCGACCATCGAAAACTGCGCCAGCTGTGCGGCGTACGCACTGGAATCGATGGGTTCCAGCGGGTCCTGATACCTTGCCTGAGCCGTCAGCATTTTCAGGAAGGTTTCGAAATCTGACGACAGAGCTTGCTTGGGGGCCTGCGTCGAGGTCTGTGTACCGGTGTTTGTGCCGGAAGTCGGGACCGCAGCGGCGGCAAGGGCATTGATCATAGGAGTTATAACCTCAGATCCAGTCCACCGGGCGCCGCATTTCGGGCGGTTTGGGCGGGTTTGGAAGTTTCAGATTCGATTGACGTCGGCCCTGCCAGATGATCGGGCAGGCTGTCATTATTGTTGTGGTTAAACCTGCCGGCACTGCCACCACCAAAGTCAAAACCGATATCCTGGTAGCCCATGCGCCGAAGCTCTGCCGACAATTGGTCGGCATGGCGGCGCATCAGGTCCAGCGTTTCGGGCCTGTCGGTGGTGATAGAGACGGAAACGCCGGTATCAGTTGTGGACAAGACCATTCGCACGCGGCCAAGCTCTTCTGGGTTCAGGGAGATTTCCACAGGTCTGCCGGGTTGGTTGGGAAATCCATCTGCCATTTGCGCCGCGATCAGCCGTGCGGTTTCATATCGCGCCATCGGGGCGGTTGCGGCGGCAGATGTGGCTGCGCCCGAGATCGGCTCAAAGGATAGTAGGGTTTGTTTTCCGGGGTCCGAGGGTATCTCTGACAGGGTGCGATCTGTTGGTATTGGCGAGACAGGTTCCGCAGATGCCAGACTTGCAAAAGTGGTGGCCGGGCTATCGGGCTTGCGGACCTCTGGTCCCCTCGTCGTCTGGTTAACTGGAATCGGGGCAAGGCGCACTCCATCCTGGTCTGAAACCTTCGGTCGTGCCGGTACGGAGCCAAATGGTCGAACCCGCGCCTGATGGGAAATCTGCGCGCCGGTCAGATCAGGGGCCGCACTGGTGCCTGTTGCGGGAGAGCGTCCGCTACCAAGAGTCGCTTGCGGCAGTTGGCTTTGTTGTACCATTGGTTGGGCGGTATCCGGCAGTGGGCTAACGCCGCTGGACCCAATTGCCACGGCTTCACTTATGTGCAGCGACTGGGTCGCGGCTGGTCTGGCGTAGGCCGGGCCCTCCGCTTTCACGACACCAGTATCGGGGTGCTTAACCCCAATCGCATCCGCTGGTTTGAAAGCGGTGACAGGTGATACGGAATGCCCGGCTTCGACTGTGACAAAACCTTGCGGCCCCAGTGCCGGGTTGCCCACCGGCGTATCAGCCATGCGTATCGTATTTTTCGACTGCGTATGTTGCCCGGAATCGGGCAAGAGGATCTGGGCTGTACCCGAGCCTGACGTAGGTGCACCAGACCTAGCCGGAAGCGCCGAGAAGGGGGTTTCGGACGGCATTGTGGGGTGCAGGGGTTGGTTGGTCCCAGTCAGAGCGGGTTGTGCCGCACTCAATTCAACCTTGCCGATTGGTGATCTGGACCCGTTCGATGACATGTTCGGCTTGGGAAAGATCGCAGGAATACTGCCCTGTCCAACAGTGATATTGACGATCTTCGGCTCGGCCAGCTCCTGCGTATCATTCGATGGAACTGAGCTATCCGCAGGGGCGATTGTGCCGATCTGAATTGCACTAGGAGTTGTTTTCCCGAGGCCGATATCGCTCTGCCACGCGCTAGCCATTCGCGGCCAATGAGGAGGCGCGTCTTGTCGTGGCGTGGTCGGGTCTGGCGATTTAGGTGAATCTGCAACACCTAATTCTGGCGCGCTGTCAGGCTTTTCAACGCGGCCAATTTTGCCAGCAACAAGTGCCGCTGGTTCGGCCACATTCTCCGGGTCCAGCGGAATGCCTAGCGAATTCTGGTCACCAACGCCGTCTGCGGCCTCGGTTTCCTGGGCAAGCAACTCGCGTTCATCTTCTGGCGAATCGGTTTGAGATGTAGGTCCGGCCAAGGCCGTCCGTTCGGCGAAAACGTCGCCAAATGCCCGCCCAGCCTGCGCTGAGCTATGTGTCTGATATGGCTTTTCGCCAGACAGGGATGATCCTGACAGGGTTTGGCCCTGGATATTCAATATTTGCATAGTAACCCGGAATTCTGTCTCGTTGCCGACAGTCTTGATACAAACCGGTTACGTTTATTTTAACCGATCTCGGTGCAAGCTCAGAAAAATTCGCGCAATTCGAGGCAATTCCATGACTCCGACAATACCTCCCGCAATGCCCCCTAAAATCCACACGCAATCCGGTCCCCCTGGGCCAGATCGTGCGGCCCTGCGTCAAGCTGCGGTTGATCTGGAGGCGGCGTTTTTGGCGGAAATGCTGAAATCCGCAGGGTTCGGCAAAAGCCGGGATTCGTTTGGCGGCGGCGCGGGTGAAGACCAATTCGGCTCATTGCTGGTACGCGCGCAGGCGGAAAAAATGGCCCAGGCAGGCGGAATCGGATTGGCAGAATCACTGTATCAAGCACTTTTGGAGACGAACACATGACACAAGACAGCGCGCAAGACATGATTGATGAACTGGACACATTGCTGGATCAGGAAAGGCAGGCCCTGGTGGACGGTGATTTGGAACAGCTGGGCAGGTTGCTTGCCCACAAAGAAAACCTGATCGGCAAGGTCAATTTGCTCGACACGCTGGAACGCAGCCGCCTGGCGGATGTTCACGACAAGGTTACCCGCAATCAGGTGTTGCTGAACAGCGCCATGGAAGGGATTCGCGCCGTTGCCAGCAGAATGGCTGATCTGCGCCGTGTGCGTCTGGGGTTGGAAACCTATGATCGGACCGGGCGCAAAAAATTGTTCGATACGCAAACCCATACCAGCGTGGAAAAACGTGCCTGAATGAAGGTTTAGGCAAATGCGACCTAAGCTGTTGGTGGGTCTTAGCAATCCGTTAGCACATAACGATCAAGGTGGTCCTGCACCCCAAACGGGTGGCGCGAAACCGATTGGTCGGTACTCGCAATAGTCAGAAAGACGTCTAATCCGTCCAAAGGGGGCGGAATGCAACCGGGCGGAATTGGCCCTATGACTAAAGGAAAACTACTATGTCAAGCATTCTGACAAATAACGGCGCCATGGTGGCACTGCAAACGCTGCGGGGAATCAACCAGAACCTGTCCAGTGTCCAAAGCGAAATCTCGACCGGTAAACGGATCGGATCAGCCAAGGACAACTCGGCAGTCTGGGCGATTTCCAAGGTGATGGAATCGGACGTGAACGGGTTCAAGGCGATCTCGGACAGTCTGGCGCTGGGTGAATCCACCGTGGCTGTGGCCCGCAACGCATCAGAAACGATCACTGATCTGCTGACCCAGATGAAGGGTAAAATCGTCGCGGCGCAGGAAGACAACGTTGATCGCACCAAGATCAATGATGATGTCACTGCGTTGAAAGACCAGATCAATTCGGTTGTTTCTGCGGCGCAGTTTAACGGATTGAATCTGGTGGACGGTTCGACCGGTTCGGCCAGCATTCTTGCATCGCTTGATCGGGACAACTCTGGCAATGTGACGGCAAGTTCGATCACCGTGACGGCGCAAGACATGTCGACCGGCGGCTATGTAGTCAATGACATCTTTGGCAGCAGCGGCGGCACGCCATCTGGTGACGGCGACACAGTTGCTCTTTCGCTGGATAACGGTGGTGGCGCTGATACAATTGTGATCGACGATTCTGCGGGCACGCTTTTTGCAGCTGGCGACAAGGTGAATATTGGGGTTGGCGATCAATCCGTATCCTACACCGTGACTGCAGATGATGCCGCTGCGACAACCACATCCGACATTGTGGCCATCGCTCTGAAGGGTAAGATTGATGACCTGGGTATCGCTGGTCTGACGGTTGATTATGATAGTGGCTCGCCGGGGGAGTTGGCGTTTGACAACAGTGGCGCGGTCGATTTGACGGTTACCGGCCAGTACACGAATGCTGGATCGGGTGGTCTTGGTGCCATGGCGGCGATTGACGTGTCCACTGGTGGTGGCGCGTCCGCTGCTTTGGCGTCGATTGAAACCCTAATTGGTACGGCTATTGATGCGGCGGCAACCTTTGGTTCGGCGCAAGGGCGCGTGCAGACTCAGTCTAACTTCATCTCAAACCTGACCGACTCGTTGAAGTCGGGCATTGGTGCGATGGTGGATGCGGATATGGAAGCAGCCTCGGCGCGCTTGCAGGCCCTGCAGGTGCAACAGCAACTGGGTGTGCAATCGCTTTCAATTGCCAACCAGGCGCCGCAGACCCTTCTGTCGCTGTTTCGGTAATCACGAATTGGTCGGGGCGTATCGCGCCCCGACCTACCCCAACATCTCTCAATCAACATGAGGTTTTAACGTGAACGCCCATTCACAGGCGCAACGCGCCTATTCGGTTGCCTCGGCGCCAACACGGACACCGCGAAACATGGAATACGAAGCCATAGCCCGTATTACCCACCGGATCAGGTCTGCTGACCAACAGGGAAACGAAGGGTTTTCCGCGCTGGTCGAGGCGCTCTACGATAACAAAAAGCTCTGGAATATTTTTGCAGTCGATGTGGTTGATGCGGCGAACCAACTGCCACAGCAGTTGAAGGCTCAGGTGTTTTACCTGGCTGAATTTACCCAACTCCACACCAGCAAGGTTCTGGCGCGCGAGGCGACAGTCGAGCCGTTGCTAGAGATTAATACCGCCATTTTGCGCGGTCTACGCAGCGGGGCGGCATAAGATGAGTGGTCTTGTTCTGAAGCTCGCACCAAAAGAACGCGTTCTTGTGAACGGGGCGGTCATCGAAAATGGGGACAGGCGCAGCCGCCTGTCTATTATGACGCCGGATGCAAATATCCTGCGTCTGCGCGATGCGATTCACCCCGAGGAAGCCAATACACCGGTGCGCAGGGTGTGTTTTGCCACCCAGCTTATCCTGTCAGGCGACAGTCAGCCTGATACTGCCCGTCTGCCCCTGCTGCGAAGGATTGAAGAACTGAGCCAGGTATTTACTGATGCAGACAGCCGCGCATCTTTGGCCGAGGCAACGGAGGCGTTGATCAAGGACCAGCATTATCATTGCCTAAAGGCTTTGCGCAGTCTGCTACCGCGCGAAGATCGCTTGATTGCGGCCCGGGTCGGATGAGCTTTCAGCCGGTCATATCCGGGAGCGGCATTGCAGGGTGGCAATTCCTGCAACGCACCTATGAC
>JBLINN010000052.1:0-16803 GCA_047639325.1 Paracoccaceae bacterium
CCATTCACAATGCCGTCACAGAATTGAATACTGAGCGAAACCGCGATCCGTTGGGCAACCCGAGAATCTCTGCTTAGGAACTTTCTGATTCGCGCATCCATTCCCTAATCTCGTCCCGGCGATGTCCATGATACACAAACGATGCCCACGTGACGCAGGCCTGGACAATATCCACATTGGTTTCCGGGATCAGGGGGCCGAAATAATTGCACAAGGCATCCGCTAGCTCCACGCTGCCATCATATTGCTGGTTTGTCATATCAAGCGCACGAGTCAATGAGCCCCAATTTGGGCGAAGCTCCATAACCCGGCCCAGCACCTCAAGTGCTGCATTTTGGTTGCCAGTGAAACTCGACAAGACGATCACTGCGTCTGACGCTGAGATAAGCGCGTTGTCTTCGGTAAAGGCCTGCATCGCCAGGTCTTGTGCCTCGGAGTACATATTTCGGTGAATTTCAAGAGCGACAGGGTATGTCTGCCGTATGAATTTCACCCCTCTTACATTGCTGCCGATAGCGTAAAACACCCAAGTTTGGGCGGTTTTTGCATAAATCGAGTCCGGATTGCGGGCGCGCCACGTGCTGACAAATTCAATCACATCGGGATTGGTCGTTTCGAAAACCCCAAACCTGTTGCGCAACTGATCCGGCGTCTCAAGGTCTTGCCGCAATTTTTCATGCGCCGAGGCAAGGATCTGCTCGACCCGGTCAAATTGTTTCTGTTCGATTGCCTGAAGCAGGTCGGCGACGCTGTCTTGACTGGGCGCAGGAACAGATTGCGCGAGCAAAAGGCCGCCCCAAAAAGAAAGAGCGATAATAGCCAGAAATCTAAAAACCATGATGCAGGCCCCATTTCCGTGTTTTCACAAGGAAATCAAGGAATGAAGGCGCTACTCAGGCAATTTAACACAAAAAACCGCGCCTCACAAAAGGCGCGGTTTTCCGCTAATGTCTTACCGGGTTGCTCAGCCTTGGCGGGCTTTGAACCGGGGCTGCGTTTTGTTGATCACATAAACGCGGCCTTTACGGCGTACAACGCGGCAATCACGGTGCCGGTTCTTGAGCGAGCGGAGCGAGTTCTTGACCTTCATGGTCTTTCTCCTGTTCCTGCGGCGCGGGCCAGCGCCTTTTGTTGCGGGTGTCGTGAACCCGAAAACCGGGTTCAAAACAGTGAATTCATGGTGGGCACTACTGGGTTCGAACCAGTGACCCCTTCGATGTCAACGAAGTGCTCTACCGCTGAGCTAAGCGCCCATGAATACCGCCGCAATATCTGTGCCCCAACGAAATGGGGCGCGGAATCCCGCGCCGGTAGCGCGGTCTATAAAAGGAGTCGCCGGGGTGATCAAGGGCTTTTGGCAATTGATGATTTTGGTCTAAGGTCTTGTGATAAGGAGTCGTGATGCCAACTGCCGCTTATTACTTGACCCAACCTGTTCAACGCCTGTCCAGCGTGGTCTTTGCCTCGCCGCACAGTAGCAGCGACTACCCGCGGTCGTTTGTGCGGTCAAGCGTGTTGGATGAACATACCATCCGGTCGTCAGAAGACGCCTATGTGGACTTGTTGTTTGATTCGGCTCCGGAATTTGGCGCGCCGTTCCTGAAGGCGGGCGCGCCGCGTGCCTATGTCGACCTGAACCGCAGCCCGGACGAATTGGACCCGGCGTTGATTGAGGGTGCCAAGCGGCACGGGCATAATCCGCGCGTTGCGTCCGGTTTGGGGGTGATTCCCCGTGTGGTGGCCAATGGTCGGGCCATTTATCATGGCAAACTGCCGATGGAATTGGCGCTACGGCGTATTGATTTGTATTGGCGACCCTATCACACGGCGCTGCAAACCCTGCTGAACGAAGCGCATCAGCAGTTCGGCAGCGCCATATTGGTTGACTGTCATTCGATGCCACACGAGGCGATGGATGGCATGGCCCGCAGCACCCGCAAGCGCCCAGAGATCGTGCTGGGCGACCGGTTCGGCGCAGCGGCCAGCAATGATGTGGTGGAGCGGATCGAGGCGGCGTTTGCTGCGGCTGGTCTGGTTGTCGCGCGCAACACGCCGTTTGCCGGCGCCTTTGTGACCCAAGCCTATGGCCGCCCGTCGCGCAATCAGCACGCGGTACAGATCGAGATTGATCGCGCGTTGTATCTGGACGAACAACAGGTCCGGCCCAACGGCAATTTTGATGCGTTTCGCACCCTGCTGCGTGAGGTGATCGCCGAGATTGCGGCGATCGGGTACGAGCAGGTGCCGTTGGCGGCGGAATAAGGCCGTATAACTGCGGCTGAATATTGAGGTCGGGCCTGCATATTCCTGTGACTATTCCCTGAAATGACTCAGATCATGTGATGGAACCGCGCGATGCCTATGATGGTTCCTGCGCGTTGCTGTTGCGGCATCACCATGTTCCTTTGACCATGCGAGGTATCCATGACCCGTCCTGCCCCAACCCTGAAACCATCTGCGACCAAGATGCCCGTCCCGGAGAAAATCCAGCTTCCGGCGGTGATTCCAGTGCCACCAACCCACCCGCATGAAAATATTGACCGCGCCGCGCGGGCGGTGGTTGCGCGGATGACGGGCGGTGTATCGCCGCATTCGATCGCCGAGGCGTGGTGGGATTGGTCCCTGCATATGAGCCGCGCACCGGGACGGCAGCTTGAGCTGGCAGAGCTGGCCCAGACAAATGCGCTGAAACTGATGGCGCATGCGGCAGGGTCTGGCGCTGTGGACCAAGACGAACCGCCCTTTGCGCCCCGCGATTATGACCACCGGTTCACCCATCCGGATTGGAAAAAAGCCCCATTTAACATTTGGCAGCAAAGTTTTCTGGCGACGCAGGATTGGTGGGATCACGCAACAGCCGGGCTGCGCGGATCAAACCCCAAGAACGCGGATCGCGTTGGCTTTATGCTGCGCCAGATGCTGGATGTGGTGTCGCCGTCGAACTTCCCGTGGTTGAACCCGGAAATCATCCGCAAAACGGCGGAAACGCACGGGCGGAACATGACCGAGGGCGCGCAGCATTTCGCCAAGGATATGGTTCAGACGCTGACTCAAAGCCGCACACCGGCCCCCGAGGGCCATCAGATTGGCAAGGATCTGGCCTGCACGCCGGGCGAAGTGGTGTTTCGCAATGATATATGCGAGCTGATCCAGTACACGCCGCAGACTAAAAAGGTTCAGGCCGAGCCGGTTTTGATTATCCCGGCATGGATCATGAAATACTATATTCTGGACCTGTCGCCGCATAATTCGATGATCAATTATCTGGTGGGGCAGGGGTTCACGGTTTTTGCCATTTCGTGGTGTAACCCAACGGCGGATCAGGCAGAGTTGTCGTTGGAAGATTACAGAATACGCGGTGTGATGGCAGCGATTGATGCCATCAGCACCATTGTTCCGGATCAGAAGATTCACACCAATGGCTATTGCCTTGGTGGCACGATGCTGGCCATCGCGGCGGCGACCATGGCGCGCGATTGTGATGACCGGTTGGCCTCGGTCACGTTGATGGCGGCGCAGGTGGATTTTGTTGAAGCGGGCGAATTGCTGATGTTTCTCGACGAAAGCCAGATCGCGTTTCTGGAGGATCTGATGTGGGATCAGGGCTATTTGGACCGGCCACAAATGGCCGGGACCTTTGCCGCGATCCGGGCCGAGGACTTGATTTATACACGGGCGGTGCGGCGTTACTTTTTGGGGGTAGAGGATCTGCCAACCGATTTAGGGGTCTGGAACGGTGACACCACGCGGATGCCGGCGCGGATGCATTCGGAATATCTGCGCGGCTTGTTCCTGGAAAACCGGCTGACTGCCGGGCGCTTTTCGGTCGACGGCAAGGTGGTCGCCCTAAAGGACATTTCCGCGCCGATGTTTGTGGTGGGAACCGAAAAGGACCACATCGCGCCGTGGCGGTCAGTTTATAAGACCAAGCTGTTCACGGATACAGAATTGCAGTTTGTTCTGACCAGCAGCGGCCATAATGGCGGTATTGTCAGTGAACCGGGGCATCGCGGACGGCATTATCGCATCGGTCATCGTCGGGCCGGGGCGCATTATATGGACCCGGATACCTGGCTGGCGTCCCATGACCCGGTCGAGGGGTCTTGGTGGACGGCGTGGGCCGATTGGTTGCTGAGCAAATCCAGTGGCGAGGTGTCGCCGCCACCAATAGGGGCGCCAGATGCAGGGTATGCGCCTTTGGGGGCTGCGCCGGGGGAGTACGTGTTTCAGATGTAGGCGCGCCTGTCGCTGGGGCGCGTTATCGCAAGGATCGGCCTTTGACGATGGCATCTGTCCCGAACCGGCGGCGAATGGCGTCGGTGGCGCGCTCGGCTTGGGATCGTTTGCCAACCCCTGGGTCCAGCAGGTCGCCGGATTTGTCGGCCTGATCTTCGGGGACCAGATCAGACAGGCCACAGCCCAGCAACCGGTACGGTCCCTGATCACCAACCTGATCAAACAGCGCGCGGGCGGTGCGGTATATTGCATCCGCCATTTGGGTGGCATCGCGCAGCGATATCCGGCGGGTCAGGCCGGTATGGTCGGACCGCTTCAGCTTTAGCGTCACCACCCGCCCGGCCAGGGCCTTGGCCTTGGCCCGGTCCGATACTTTCTCTGCCATCCGCCACAGATGCCCGTCCAGAATTTCCGGGTTGCTGGTATCCTCATGGAACGTGGTCTCGTTTGAAATCGACTTCATCGGTTCATGCGCCATCACCCGTCGCCGGTCCTGCCCGCGCGCCAGATGCCACAACCGGTCACCCATCGACCCAAACCGCGCCGACAAAGCCGGACGGTCCCACCGCAACAGGTCGCTAAAGGTGTGAATGCCAGCCTTGTTGAACGATGCTTGCGCCGCAGGGCCGATGCCCCAGATCAGGCGCACCGGTTTGTCGCGCAGAAAGTCATCGGTTTCGGCCAGTCCGATCACCGAAAACCCGCGTGGTTTGTCCAGATCGCTGGCGACCTTGGCCAGAAACTTGTTGTGCGACAGCCCGATCGACCCCGACAGCCCCAGTTCATCCTGCATCCGCTTTATCAGCCCCGCCAGCATCACCGCCGGTGGTGCCCCGTGCAGACGTTCGGTGCCGGTCAGATCTAGAAACGCCTCGTCCAAGGACAGCGGTTCGATTGCCGGGGTCAGTGCCAGCATCATGTCGCGGATGGCGCGCGAGGCTTCGACATAGGCGGACATCCGGGGTTTGATCACCACCGCATCGGGGCACAGTTTCAGGGCCTGAAACATCGGCATCGCCGAATGCACCCCGCGAATACGCGCCACATAACAGGCGGTCGACACCACGCCGCGCTTGCCACCACCGATGATCACCGGCTTGTCGGCCAGCGCGGGATTGTCGCGCTTTTCCACCGACGCATAAAACGCATCGCAATCCATATGCGCGATTTTGAGGTCAAACAGTTCGGGATGTGATTGCACCCGTGGGCTGGCGCAATTGGGGCACCGGCGCGCGGTGTCAAACTGGGTCAGGCAATCGCGGCACAGGGCGGGCATGGTGGTGGGCTATCCGTAAGGGGGTGTCGTCCCCATATATACCTGTAACAGAATCCTGCGAGGTTTCGTTTCTCTTTTCCCCGACCAAAGTGAATGGCCTGATCGTATGTCTTTTTCCGGTGCAAAACTGGCCCTGTTCCTGGGCACTGATCTGTTGGTGATCCGCCGGGATGACCGGCCTGATATCCCGTACCCGGACCACTGGGATCTGACCGGTGGTGGGCGCGAGGGCGATGAAACCCCGCAGGCCTGCGCCTTGCGCGAAACCCACGAAGAGGTGGGGTTGGTTTTAAGCCCGGACAGTCTTGTGTGGACGCGCAGTTACGAGCGGCCGCGCGGGCGGGTCTGGTTCTTTGCGGCGCATTTGCCGGCCAGCACAGTTGACCAAATTGTGTTTGGATCCGAAGGGCAGGGGTGGCGGTTGATGAGCGCGCAAGAGTACAGCGCGCATCCAATGGCGGTGCCACATCTGGCTGAACAGTTGCGCCATTACACGGCGCAGAGGGCAGATTGATATAGGTTTTAGGGTTTGATAGAAAGACCCCCCGCTGCTGAGCTGCTGAGGCGGGGGGAGGTAACGAACCACAGGAAGAAAAGGTCCGTTGGGGGAGTGTTTCAAACCTAGAATCGCGCAAAAAAGCAGCATCGCATAGTCAGGAATTCCAGACCTTTCAAATATGCTTTTTCCATGTGCTTTTGGAGGCACAGGTTGACCTGACGGAAATTTCGCGGTGCCAGTCGCCTTTGCCGCGGCTTTACCCGCGATTTGGGTGGCTGGCTTGCAGGCTGCGCATTTCGTTCAGGATGGCATCCGCTGCCACACGAGGGTCATCGGCTTGCCAGACCGGACGGCCCACAACGATATGGTCCGCCCCATTGGCAATGGCACTGGCCGGGGTTGCAACCCGTTTCTGATCGCCCAGATCAGCCCCAACCGGGCGCACGCCGGGTGTAACAATCAGCTTGCCTACGGATTCGGGGAGGGCGCGGATCGTTCCGGCCTCTTGAGGCGAGGAAATGACCCCATCGGCGCCGGCGTCAAACGCCCGACCGGCACGCTCGATCACCAAATCCGGAAGATTGCCGGATTTGATCAGGCTCATATCCAGATCAGCGCGATCCAGAGACGTCAAAATGGTGACCGCCAAAATTTTGAGATCGGACCCCGCCGCGCCTTCTTTGGCCGCGCGCACAACATGCGGATCGCCATGAACGGTCAGAAAATCCAAATCGTATTGCGCCAGCCCGCGCACGGCGGCCTCGATTGTGGCGCTGATATCGAACAGTTTCATGTCCAGAAAAATGCGCTTGCCGTGTTCTTGTTTCAGTTCATTGGCCAAAGCCAGCCCGCCGCCGGTCAGCATCCCCAGCCCGATTTTGTAAAACCCCACCGCATCGCCCAGCTTTTCGGCCAGCGCCAGCCCCTGTACGGCATTCGCAACATCAAGGGCGACGATCAAACGGTCATCGGACATGGGCGGCCTCGCTCTGTTATGGTTTTGCGTCTGTTTAGAAGGCGTCGCGCCTCTTTTCAAGAGTCAGGGCGTGCGGCCCGCCTGCGCCGAGTGCAGGAAATAAGGAGGCTCACAATGATTGTGTCAAATCGCGTCAATTCGCCCCTAACAAGGTCTTGAAGCCTGCGTGAAAATCCCCAAATTGAAGGCAAGGCCCAACCTCTGGCGTGCTGCATAAGCGGGCGCTGAATTTTCCGGGCGCTTTTTAAAAGGAGAACCTCATGGACTTAAATAAGTTCACCGAGCGGGCACGCGGCTTTGTGCAGGCAGCCCAGACGATTGCGATGCGCGAAGGCCACCAGCGCCTGACGCCCGAGCATATTCTAAAAGCGGTGATGGATGACGATCAGGGGCTTGCGAGCAACCTGATTACCCGCGCAGGCGGCGTGCCCGCCCGTGTGGTAGAGGCGCTGGAACTGGCGATGGCCAAAATCCCGCAGGTCAGCGGCGATGCCGGGCAGGTCTATATGGACAGCACCACCGGCAAGGTTCTGGCCGAGGCCGAGGCTTTGGCGAAAAAGGCTGGCGACAGCTTTGTGCCGGTTGAACGGGTGCTGATGGCCCTGTGCATGGTCAAATCCAACGCCAAGGATGCGCTGGATGCTGGTGCCGTGACCGCGCAGAAGCTGAACGAAGCGATCAATGATATCCGCAAGGGGCGTACCGCCGATACGGCCAGCGCCGAAGAAGGGTATGACGCGCTGAAAAAATACGCGCGCGACCTGACCGAGGCTGCTGCCGAGGGCAAGATTGACCCGATTATTGGCCGCGACGAAGAAATTCGCCGCACCATGCAGGTGTTGTCGCGTCGGACCAAGAATAACCCGGTTCTGATTGGTGAACCCGGCGTGGGTAAAACCGCGATTGCCGAGGGCCTGGCCCTGCGCATTATCAACGGTGATGTGCCTGAATCGCTGCGCGACAAGAAACTGTTGTCGCTGGACATGGGCTCGTTGATTGCCGGTGCCAAATACCGTGGCGAATTTGAAGAGCGGCTAAAGGCTGTCCTGACCGAAGTCACCGAGGCTGCGGGCGAAATCATCCTGTTCATCGACGAAATGCACACGCTTGTCGGCGCGGGTAAGGGCGAGGGCGCAATGGATGCGGCCAACCTGATCAAACCGGCGTTGGCACGCGGTGAATTGCACTGTGTTGGCGCCACCACGCTGGATGAATACCGCAAATACGTCGAAAAAGACGCGGCCCTTGCGCGGCGGTTCCAGCCGGTGATGGTGCTAGAGCCGACGGTCGAAGACACCATTTCGATCCTGCGCGGCATCAAGGAAAAATACGAGATGCACCACGGCGTGCGGATTTCCGACAGCGCGCTGGTTGCAGCGGCCACCCTTAGCCACCGTTATATCACTGATCGGTTTCTGCCCGATAAGGCGATCGACCTGATGGACGAAGCCGCCAGCCGGTTGCGGATGGAGGTTGATAGCAAACCAGAAGAGCTTGACGCGCTGGACCGGGAAATCCTGCAAAAGCAGATCGAGGCCGAAGCCCTGCGGTTGGAAGATGACGCGGCCAGTGTGGATCGTCTGGAAACCTTGGAAAAGGATCTGGCCGATCTGCTGGAACGCAGCGCCGAGATGACGGCCCAGTGGCAGGCGGAACGCGATCTGCGCGCCTCGGCCACCGATGTGACCGAGCAATTGGATCGTGCCCGCGCCGAGCTGGATATCGCCAAGCGTGAAGGCAATCTCGCCAAAGCCGGCGAGTTGTCTTACGGCGTTATTCCCGGTCTGGAAAAGCGGTTGAAAGAGGCCGAGGAAAGCGAAGAGGGGACAGCCAGTGAAAAGCGGGTGCGCCCAGAACAAATCGCGTCGGTGATCGAACGCTGGACCGGTATTCCGGTGGCCAAGATGCTGGAAGGCGAGCGGGACAAGCTGTTGCGCATGGAAGATGACCTGCACAACCGGGTGATCGGCCAGGACAAGGCGGTGCACGCTGTGTCCAACGCCGTGCGCCGGGCGCGGGCGGGTCTGAATGACGAAGGGCGTCCTTTGGGCAGTTTCCTGTTCCTGGGGCCAACCGGCGTGGGTAAGACCGAGCTGACCAAAGCGGTGGCCGAGTTCCTGTTTGACGACGAAAACGCGATGACCCGCGTTGATATGTCGGAATTCATGGAGAAACATTCGGTCGCCCGGATGATCGGCGCGCCTCCGGGCTATGTCGGTTATGAAGAAGGCGGTGTGCTGACCGAGGCCGTGCGGCGGCGTCCGTATCAGGTGATCCTGTTCGACGAGGTCGAAAAGGCGCATCCGGATGTGTTTAACGTGCTGTTGCAGGTTCTGGATGACGGTATTCTGACCGATGGTCAGGGCCGCACTGTGGATTTCAAGCAGACGCTGATTATTCTGACGTCCAACCTCGGGTCGCAGGCCCTAAGCCAGTTGCCCGAAGGCGCGGATGCGGCGGATGCGCAGCGCGATGTGATGGATGCTGTGCGGGCGCATTTCCGGCCTGAATTCCTGAACCGTCTGGACGAGACGATCATTTTTGATAGGTTGGCCCGTGACGATATGGACGGTATCGTTGACATCCAGATGGCCCGCCTGCTGAAGCGGCTGGCAGCCCGCAAGATCACGCTGGAACTGGACGATGGCGCGCATAAATGGCTGGCCGACGAAGGCTATGACCCGGTGTTTGGGGCACGTCCGCTGAAGCGGGTGATCCAACGGGCCCTGCAAAACCCGCTGGCTGAAATGCTGCTGAGCGGCGAGGTGCATGATGGCGACACTATCCCGATTAGCGCGGGGGTTGATGGGTTGATCATCGGCGAACGTATCGGGGCGTCAAACCGCCCGGCGCCGGATGATGCGGTTCTGCATTAACCAGCGGTAAGATTTGGGAAAGGCCCGTCAGAAATGGCGGGCCTTTCCCGTGTTGATGTTTGGCGGCGCGCCTTGTGCGGCGAAGCATTTTCGCTCAGGTTTGGGGCAGATACATGCCTGAACAGGCGGTGCCCGGGGGAGAGCAGATGCCACCAGCGAAAAAGGACCAGATTCGAGCGTTACTGAAAAGCATCGAAACTGGCGATCCGGG
Source organism: Paracoccaceae bacterium (assembly GCA_047639325.1). Classification (GTDB taxonomy): domain Bacteria; phylum Pseudomonadota; class Alphaproteobacteria; order Rhodobacterales; family Rhodobacteraceae; genus NVQY01. The sequence goes on from JBLINN010000052.1 coordinate 10,075, forward strand.
GCCGATCGCTGTGGTGAACGAGGCGAAATACATTCAACACAATCCGCAAACGCACGAAGGCAGTGACGGGCTGGCGGTGTTGTTCAAGCGGCTGTCAAAAACCTCGCCACGCGTGAACATCGCGCGGGCGTTCGAGGATGGCGATTTTGTGTTTGCACATACCGAATACGACTTTGCCACCCGGAAGGTCGGGTTTGAACTGTTCCGGTTCGAGGACGGTCGCGCGGTCGAGCATTGGGACAATATCCAGTCCAGACAAGGCCCCAATGTGTCCGGGCGCAGCATGGTGGATGGTCCAACCGATGCGACGGACCTTGGACTAACAGAAGGCAATCGCGCATTAGTGCGGTCTTTTGTCGAAACCGTGCTGATCCAAGCGCAACATGATCGCCTTGCAGCGTTTATTCCCGAAACGGGATTTGCTGACCATAACCCACGGTTCGGCGATGGCCTGCACGATTTGAAGGCGGCCTTGGAAGAAACGGATAAGGGTCGCAGGGTGATTGATTACCATCGTCTGCACCGCGTGGTGGCAGAAGGGAATTTCGCCCTTTGTGTTAGCGAAGGAGAGCTTGGGGGCAAGCACACGGCGTTTTATGACTTGTTCCGCGTCGCCGATGGCCAACTGGTCGAGCATTGGGACACCACCGAAAAAGTGGCACCCCGGTCCGAGTGGAAAAACGAAAACGGAAAATTCTGAAAGCTTGGTGGTCAGGTTCTATTAGTGGGGCCTAAACACCCGACCCAACAGCAGCAGGCGGGCCAGGATGCCCGCCCGTCGCTGCCAAGGCATGCTTATTCCCCCAGCGCCACCTTGACGATCCCGTCCAGCAGCGCTTGCACCTCTTGCATTGCGCCTTCGGGATATCGGCGAAAGCCGACGGTTGTTTGGTCCGGTTTGTCCGGGGTCACGGCGACAAAGATGTCGTAGGGGCAGTAGAGGATATTCATCGGGTCTACCTCCATCACCGCGCGGGACACTTTGGCGGAGCAAAAGCTGAAGACGTCGGCGGATTCGAAAATTACCACGTCCGATCCGATGTCGGCGCGGGTGCGTTCCAGCATTTCGCCCACATGGCTGACGGAATCGACCACCAGCCCGGCGTCGACAATCGCGCTCTCGATGCCAAAAGTAACGTCATCGAAACTTTGATCTGTGGTAAATGTCACCATGTCCTGTGCGGTGGCGATTTGTGCGGCGCAGGTCACGGCCGTGGCCAGTAGGTAATGTTTCATGTGTTTCCTCCCAAAGTGAACATGCGTGGCTTGCATGAATTGCCGTTCCCGCTCAGTCTTGCCCGCAATTCATTTGGCGATCTTTGCGCCAAGTCAAATCACATCGGAGTATATGCATGGGTTTCGCAGTGAACGCGCTAGAGGTTATGGCGCTGATCTTTGTTGGGGTGATCGGCCTGATCATGCTGACAGCGGTCGTTCTGTTCATCATTGACCGCAGCCAGACCGGCGATGCAATCCGGCGTAATTACCCGGTGATTGGCCGGTTCCGGCATCTGTTCAGTGAGCTGGGCGAATTCTTTCGCCAGTATTTCTTTGCCATGGACCGCGAGGAACTGCCGTTTAACCGCGCGCAACGTGAATGGGTTGGGCGGGCCTGCGAAGGGGTGGGGAATACGGTGGCCTTTGGATCCACCCGCAATCTAAGCGTGCCGGGCACACCAATCTTTGTGAATGCGCCCTTCCCGCCGCTAAACGACCAATATGCCAAGACCGAGCCTTTGCAGATCGGTCCAGGCGCGCGCACACCCTTTATAGCACCGTCATTCTTTAACATTTCCGGCATGAGCTATGGCGCGATATCCAAGCCGGCGGTCGAGGCGCTAAGCCGGGGTGCTAAACAGGCCGGTGTCTGGTTGAACACGGGCGAGGGCGGGCTTAGCCCGTTTCACCTGATGGGCGGCTGCGACATTGTCTTTCAGATCGGCACGGCAAAGTACGGCGTGCGCGACAAGGATGGCAACCTGAGCGATGACAAGCTGCGCGAAGTGGCGGCGCATGATGTGGTGCGGATGTTTGAAATCAAGCTGGCGCAGGGGGCCAAGCCCGGCAAGGGGGGCATATTGCCTGCCGAAAAGATCAACGATGAAATCGCTGCCATTAGGGGCATCGAAAAGGGCAAGGACAGCCAGTCGCCCAACCGGCACCGGGACGTTAACAGCTTTGACGAGCTGATCGATATGGTGTGCCAGGTGCGCGAGGTGACGGGCAAGCCGGTTGGTATCAAGACGGTTGCCGGGTCGGAAGAAGTGTTTCGTGAGCTGTTTGAAGTGATCATCGCGCGCGGCGCGGAGTGTACGCCGGATTTCATCACGCTGGATGGGGGCGAGGGTGGCACCGGGGCGGCGCCGATGCCGCTGATTGATCTGGTGGGCATGTCGGTGCGCGAGGCCCTGCCGATGATCACCAATCTGCGCGACGAACATGGGTTGAAAGACCGGATACGGCTGATTGCCAGCGGTAAGCTGGTCAATCCGGGCGATGTGGCCTGGGCCTTGGCGGCGGGGGCGGATTTTGTGACCTCGGCGCGGGGGTTCATGTTTTCGCTGGGCTGCATTCAGGCGCTGAAGTGTAACAAGAACACTTGCCCCACCGGTATCACAACCCACGATCCCCGGTTTCAAAAGGGTCTGGTGGCCGACAGTAAATACAAGCGCGTGGCACGCTATGCGCAGGAAATCATCCACGAGGTCGAAACCATTGCGCATTCGGTGGGTGTGACAGAGCCGCGTCTGATGCGGCGGCGGCATGTGCGGATTGTTCAGGGCAGCGGGGCCAGCATTCCGATGAACGAGATCCAGCCAAGTTACAGTATAGTCGCTGAATCGTGACGTGAATTGGTTTGGACCTGCGCCGATCAGTGGTTAGGTCCTGTGAGACATAGTAAGGGAGTGCCACATGGCCTATCGCTGGAAAAATGATCTGACGGCTCAGGACGTCACACCCTATGACGCCTTTCTGAACCGACGTCAGATCATGGCAGGTATGGCCGGGTTGGGCCTTGGGGCGATTGCGGGGCCGCTGGCGGCTGCCGAGGGTGATCTGGAACCCAACAGCTGGGAAGAGATCACCAGCTATAACAACTATTATGAATTTGGCACCGGCAAGGAAGACCCGGCTGAATATGCCGGAGCGCTGACGATTTCGCCCTGGAGCGTAAAGATTGACGGCATGGTGGATCGTCCCGGTGAGTATGATTTTAACGATATCATGTCCAAGATGACGGTCGAAGAACGCATCTATCGTTTTCGCTGTGTCGAGGCATGGTCGATGGTTATTCCGTGGAACGGGTTTGAACTGGCCGATCTGCTGGCATTGGCAGGGGTGCAAAGTGGTGCCAAATATGTCGGGTTTGAAACCGCTGAGGTGCCATCGGAAATGCCGGGGCTGAAATACCCGATTATCGACTGGCCCTATGTTGAAGGTTTGCGGCTGGACGAAGCGCTGCATCCGCTGACGATTATGGCGACGGGAATATACGGCAAGCCGATCCCCAAGCAGAACGGCGCGCCGCTGCGATTGGTGGTGCCGTGGAAATACGGGTACAAGTCGATCAAATCCATTGTCCGCATCACCCTGACCGACAAAGAACCAGCAACCAGCTGGAACAAGTATAGTGCCAGCGAATACGGGTTTTACAGCAACGTGAACCCGCAGGTCAGTCATCCGCGCTGGTCCCAGGCCAGTGAACGCAAGGTTGGCGGCGGGCTGTTTGCCAAGCGAACTCCGACATTGATGTTTAACGGCTACGAAGAAGACGTGGCTGGATTGTACGACGGCATGGATCTGGCCAAGCATTTCTGATGATCGTTGACCGGTTGAATACAGCCCTGCGCCGGATTCCCACCTGGACCATCTATGGTCTGGGCGTGGCCCATATCGGGTGGCTGTTCTGGCTGGGCATCAGCGGTGGTCTGGGGGTCGAGCCGATTAGCGCGCTGGAACATGTGCTGGGCGAAACCGGGCTAAAGCTGTTGCTGGTGGGGTTGGCGATTACCCCGCTGCGCCGGTTCGCCGGGATCAACCTGATCCGGTTCCGCCGCGCGGTGGGGCTGACGGCGTTTGTGTATATAACAGTGCATCTGTTGGTATGGCTGTTTCTGGATGTGCAAATGCTGGACGAAATCTGGAAGGGCATCGTAAAGCGGCCCTATATCACCATCGGCATGCTGGGGTTCGTGTTGATGATCCCCCTGGCCGTTACGTCAAACAACCTGTCGCTGCGCAAGCTGGGGCCGGGTTGGCGGCGGCTGCATCGGCTGACGTATATAGTGGTGCTGCTGGGCGCGCTGCACTTTGTGATGCTGGCCAAGGGATTTCAGATTGAACCGCTGATATACATGGCGGTGGCTTTGGCGTTGTTGGCGACGCGGATAAAGTGGCCTGCGCGATCTGGCCGCGGTTTATCACGGGTCAGCCGCAGCTAGTCTGCGCCGGCAAACGGAACGGAGCTGACGGCGATAGATAGTCTGGTGTCTTTTGAATGGCTGCGCGCCCATATCAACGACCCCGATCTGGTGGTGATTGATTGCACTAACTTTGCCACTTGGTCTGATCGACGTCAGTTGTACCAGACAGTCAGCGGTCGCGCCCATTGGATAGACGAACATATAGAAGGCAGTCGCCACGCCGATTTCACATCGCAGTTTTGTGGCGACACCAGCCAATACAGAAACACCCTGCCCAGTCCCAAGGCCTTTGCACAGGCGATGGCGCGGCTGGGGGTCAGCAATTTCAGCAAGGTTGTTCTTTATGACGATGCGATGTCGCAATGGGCCGCGCGGGTCTGGTGGATGTTGCGCTGGATCGGGTTTGACCACGCGGCGGTGCTGGATGGTGGCTGGAAGCATTGGGACGCCAGCGGAGGGCCGGCAAGCATGGCGCCCGTGTCGTTCCTGACCGGACAGCTGGTTCTGGGCGAACTGCCGACACAGCGACCGTCGCTGTTTGCCACCCGTCAGGATGTTTTGGCTGCAATGGATGACGGGCGGACCTTACTGATAGATGCGCTAGCGCTGGGTAGTATTCGGGCGTGCAGCCAGAACTGGGGCTTGCCGGGCATATCCCTGGCGCGGTGAATATCCCGGGCACCAGCCTGGTGGATCCGATCACCGACTGTTTTGTGCCGCTGGACCAGCTGGGGGACAGGTTTCCAAAGAATCGCAGCACGCGCGTCCTATTGTATTGCGGTAGCGGCGTGGCAGCGTCGGCTGTGGCGCTGGTGATGACTCGTTTGGGGTTCGAAAACGTGTCGATCTACATGCCGGGACTGCAAGAATGGATCACCGACCCCAATGCCCCTTGGTGAGCGCCCAAATTTCGGGCGATTCCAAAAAAAGTCAGAGATTCGGCCTGACCGGGGCCTGACCGGGGCCTGACCGGGGCCTGACCGGGGCCTGACCGGGGCCTGACCGGGGCCTGACCGGGGCCTGACCGGGGGCTGACTGGGGGCTGTGTCCCGACTTGCGACTCAAAAGAGGGGGTGAATCGGCGGATGAATCGGACGGAATTCTGCGTCTCTTGGGGATAGGTCTGTGGATAACGCAATATGTAGTGTTAGCGCAGGAAATGAGTCGCCCGGTTCCCCAGAATATTCGCAGGAAAACCGCTCGACATCAAAAAACTACCGGCCGTAAAGGGTTGAAAAAAAACAAGTAAACGGAAATGTCAAAAAAAGATGACGTTTGGAAAAAAAAGGGGTTGCGGGTATCTCTCACTAAGCCTAGAACCCCTCTCACCGGCGGCGCAGAGATGCACCAACGGGGTGTCGGACGGGTCAGACGGAAGCGGAAACGCAACCAGACGGAAGCGAGGCGCAAGAAAAAATCAGAGGCAAATAAGGCGGGGCGCGCCAAATAATTTAGGGCGCATCTGGTCACTTTTGTCTCTACGCTCTTTGAAATTGATAGTAACTGAAGAGATATGTGGGCGGTTTGGTTCATTTCGATGGATCAGCCTTCTGTATATCGCGCTAGTAGAGTTTAGTCAGCAATGGCGACAATTCGATGATCTAGTGTCAGCTTCACTGTTTGGACGGTTTCTTGTTTTCTTATGAAAACCTGAAGCACACCAAACAGATAAACTGGCCGGTTTGAACAACCGGCCGATGTGCAGAGGTTCGAACGTCAAGGATAAGCATGCAAATGCTTTTCAACTTGAGAGTTTGATCCTGGCTCAGAACGAACGCTGGCGGCAGGCCTAACACATGCAAGTCGAGCGCACCCCTTCGGGGGCGAGCGGCGGACGGGTTAGTAACGCGTGGGAACGTACCCTTCTCTACGGAATAGCCTTTGGAAACGAAGAGTAATACCGTATACGCCCTTCGGGGGAAAGATTTATCGGAGAAGGATCGGCCCGCGTTAGATTAGATAGTTGGTGGGGTAATGGCCTACCAAGTCTACGATCTATAGCTGGTTTTAGAGGATGATCAGCAACACTGGGACTGAGACACGGCCCAGACTCCTACGGGAGGCAGCAGTGGGGAATCTTAGACAATGGGCGCAAGCCTGATCTAGCCATGCCGCGTGAGTGATGAAGGCCTTAGGGTCGTAAAGCTCTTTCGCCAGAGATGATAATGACAGTATCTGGTAAAGAAGTCCCGGCTAACTCCGTGCCAGCAGCCGCGGTAATACGGAGGGGACTAGCGTTGTTCGGAATTACTGGGCGTAAAGCGTACGTAGGCGGATCAGAAAGTATGGGGTGAAATCCCAGGGC
>JBLINN010000053.1:0-16479 GCA_047639325.1 Paracoccaceae bacterium
GAGATGGCGCAAAACGTGCTTGCCGAGACCCAGTCCGCCGTCCTGCCGCTGGTGCCATACCTCGATACTCTCCGCTGGGTATTCATCGCTGTGGCGCTCGGTGGGATCGCCGTCACGATCTACGCCCGACTTGATGATTGGAAACGGGGGCACCGATGATTGCCAGCATTCTCCGCGGGTTCGCCGCCACCCCATGGGCGAGGGCCGCGCTGCGCTACGGTGCAATCGCCCTCACCATCGTCCTGTTCCTGTTGTCGATCCGCCGCTCCGGCGAGCGCGTCGGTCGGATCTCTGAACGCTATGAAATCACGGAGAAGGCCAATGAAATTCAGCGCCGGATGCTGGAGGCGGTCGCTCGCCGTCCTCGTGATCGCGACGAGCTGTCTGAGCGGCTGCGCAACGGCGGGTTTTGAACAACGCGGAACGGCCGCATGTCTGCCCGTCGTGGAATACAGCCGGGAGTTTCAGGCGAGGGCGGCCGAGGAATTGGCGAGACTGCCGGATGGATCTGCGGTCGCTGAAATGATGGGGGATTATGCTGTTGTGCGGGATCAGGCGCGGGCGTGTACATCCACGTGAAACGTCATAAAAATAGTCGGACTTCAACCTATTTGACGACGGGATAGAACGGCTTGCCCCAGTTTTCATTTGGGTTGTGAATCATAATATCTATGAGCAGAGGTATCAGAAACCCGAGGATCTCGGCGCCATCCCGAACCTGCAGGCGAGGATGTCGTCGGCGAGATGTCAGCTGCCATTTCACGTAGGTGGATGCCTAGAAGCACCAGACCAGGCCAGAGCATGTATGCCTCGATCTCTATGTTTTCGCCGAATGACAGCAGGATGATCGTCATCAGGATACCCAATGGAAGCCGACCACGAGGGTTTCGGGCGGCGTCGATCATTGCAACACCAGTATGCCACAGCATCGGGATCAGAAAGGCGGCGAAGCCCACCAGTCCCTTCACAAAGAGAAGCCCGTACCAGGTGTGGTGACTGCCGATCGGCATGTATTCCACGGCATGTGACCCCGGATGGACTGTGCCATGGCCAAACCATACGGCCTCGTTCTGCCAGCGTTCACTGGCGATCCGCTGTAAGGTCTCGCGCACGCGTGTGCTGTCAGCCCTTGCGCCCTTGAACCTGGACACAGCGTCCTGAGCCAATGTCATCAGGGCCGTTCCCAGAACTGCCAGCGACGCGGTCAGTGCTGCCGTGGCGTGCCACGCCCAGCCGCGAAGGATCAGCGGCATCAGGCGCGGCGTGATCGTGCAGGCCACCAGCCCGACCAAACCCATGCGGGATTTCGAAGCGAGGATCATCAGGATGCCCGCGCCAAGCCCTGCCAGCATCCATTTGCGGTCTTTTTCCTCCAGGGCGAACAGCACCATGACGACGCCCAGAAGCGCCGCAAAAGGCGACCAAGGGGCGTAGAACTGCCACCGGGGTGTCCAGCTGGCGGGATCCAAGGTGTAGAGGAAGACGCTAAAATATTCTGGCCCAGGTCCGCCAACTGCCTTGAGTGGCGAGGTGAAGATGCGCTCTGGTAGACCGATATAGGGCGCGGCCAGCAAGAGTGGTGCCAGCATCAGCGTCCACGCACCGATCACACATTGACCTCGGATCAAGACAGACCGCCGGATTGGCAAGACCGCTCCGACAAGGGGAAACAGTGCCAGCAGGGCCCAACCCTTGGCCCAGCCGATCGAGGACTTGATCGTCTGCTTGAGTCCAAGACCCCAGTCCAGATGCCCGACCCAGAGCGCGACCAACATCACACACATGCCGATTATCCAGACCCAGACAAGCGGTGGCACCGGGCCAGTGGCACGCAAATCGTGTCGTATCGCAGGCCCGAGATAGAGCGAGAGCACCGCCATTCCGGCAAGGATCCAAGCCAAAACCGGGCCGACGACATAGAGCGCGCCGACCGCATAAAAGGGCCAGGTGAGGGTCATGGCCTTGTAAACCATGCGCTCGGCTGGATTCTGCGGTGTCATGCGGACGCCTCACGTTTATTGCTCGCCCCTGGCGAAACGGGCGCGTCGAGCAACCGTCCGATGACCGCAGACCGCATCCAGCCCAGAAGCAGGCCGAGCAGCATCATCAAGGTCGCGGCTCCGCCCGCGGCAATGGCAAGCTTGCGGTTCGGCGACGAAGCGCGATCCGGCAATGAGGGATTTTCCAGCACTTGGACCAGCGGATACGAGGCGTAGACGTCGGATTTCGTCGACTGGGTACGCGCGATCGCCGTAGCGAATACAGCCTCGGCCACCGAAAAGTCACGCTGCAAATCCTGTAGGCGAGCGGCGGTAGCAGCGAGGTTTTGCTGCCGGGTTTGTTCCTCGGTCAGTCGGGTTGACAGTGTGGCAAGTTCACGGGCCGCACCCGAGCGCTCTGCTTCCATGCGGACAAGTTGGGCCAGAAGGTCGGCGCGTGCGCCAGCAGGTGCCAGGTCGAGGTTTTCTAGCTGGCCTGCGTCCAGCCCGGTTACCAATGCCGCCTGACGCAGCGTAGCAGCGGTTGCGGTGCCGTGGGCCGCGCGGGCGGTCTGAACCTTGGGGTGGCCTTCTCCGAACTGTGACCGCGCTTCTGCGAGGCGCGCGGCGTTGATGCCGACCTCTTCGGTCAGGGCGTTGAATTCGGCATCTGCATAGAGCTTGAGCGTCGCGGCAGCGGCATCTGCTGGAATGCCAAGGCTGGCCTCAAGAGCGGTAACGCTTTGCGTTTTTTCGCTGAGCGTCGCAGTGAGGTCCTGTACGCGGCTTTCCAGCAGGCGGGTCGATTCCACGATGGCGTCGTACTGATCGGCAGAGATCAGACCGGTCTCCTGCTGCAGTTGTGCGATATCCGCCCGGGTGGCGGACACCGAAGAGCGATAGTCCGCGATTGCCGCAAGGCCACTGTCTTCTCGGGTGGTCTGCTCGTCCGAGCGAAGGGCATCCAGCTCGGCAAAAAAGGCGGCCAGCAGGGCATCACCACGCGCCTGCGCGTCTTCTGCGCTTCCGCCGGAAATTTCGAGATGGATCAGACTTGTTTGGTCCACCAGGTTGATACGAGGCTTGCCGAACTCTTTGCGGTTGAGGCCCATCGACTGCGCCGCGGCCTCCAGAATACGGTCGGCACCGATTAGACGTTTGTAGGTCTCGGTCGGGCTGACCGAATTGCTGGAAAATGCTGAATTGGCATATGACGACGCTTGACCGATCCCGTTGAGATTCATCGAAGCAGATGCTCCGGAGCCTGGCAAGATGAGCGATGTGCTTGATTTGAAGGACAGAGGGGCGGTGCGCAGATACCCAGTAATCGGTGCCCAGATCAGCGCACCGCCCAGAAGGGCGAAGGCCAGATAACGCGGGAAACGCCCAAGATCGCCGATGCGTCCGCCTATCAGTATGCGGCGCAGCGTAAGGCGGCGTTTCCTTGTGGTATGTACAGATGGGCCGGGAAAGGTGTCTTGCAGTGTCATCGGGCATCTCCTTTGCCGGTGACACTATACTTTGAGGTGCGCTTTGACCTGCGCGCGCACGGGGAGGACGCAGGGGCATTGGCGTCGCCGACTATCCCTCGGGATAGGTCAGAACAGTCCGGCCTCGCGGGCGATCAAAGCGGCCTGGGTACGGTTCGCCGCGCCGACCTTGCGGTAAAGGGTCTTCATGTGGAGTTTGACCGTCGGCTCGGTGATATCCAGATCGCGGGCGATCTCCTTGTTCGACTTGCCCTCGGTTAACCCCTTGAGCACCTGCAACTCGCGCGGTGTCAGCTTGTCGGCCAGGGGGTGCGAAGGCGTTTCATCGACTGCAGTCATGAAATCGATGGGGGCGTATTGTTCACCCATGGCCATGAATTTGACCGCGTTGATCATGGATTTCGCGGGCAGTGTCTTGGGCACGAACCCGGCGGCCCCCGCCTCGAGCGCCTGTTCGGCGATTTCGCGCGTCGCTTCGCCCGATAGCAGGGCCACCCGTTGGCCACCTTTAAGCGCCAGCGCGTGTTTCAGACCATCAAGCCCATTCATCCCCGGCATGTTGAGATCGAGCAGAACCAGATCATAGGGCTCTTGTGTCTCAATGAGCTTGCACGCGCCGGCCAGATCGGCGGCGGTGCTGGTTTCGATGTCGCTCTGAGATTGCAGAAAAAGGACCAGCGTATCGCGCAGCAAATCGTGGTCGTCGGCAATCAGTACGCGCATCTCTGTTTCCTTTTTCCTATTTCTAGACCGTACCCAAGGCCGTTGCACGTCAAAATTCTGGCGCATCCGTGGTCGTCGGCAATCAGTACGCGCATCTCTGTTTCCTTTTTCCTATTTCTAGACCGTAACCAAGGCCGTTGCACGTCAAAATTCTGGCGCATCCATGGCGGGTCCGACGGCACTTTTGGACGCGATCCTGTTCATTCGGATAGGTCGGCAAGCCGCAAGGAAAGCTCTGTTAGCCAAAGTCCCTGCGGCCTGTCCGTTCGCTTCGTTGAGCCAAGAGGCCACTTTCGTCAGCTTGAGGGCAAGTTTCGCAACCTCAAGGACTTACACCATGAAACACGCTGTCTTCACAACCCAGTTCGACCTGTCTGATGCCATTGCAATGCCTCGTCTTGACACTGCTCATCTTCCTGCATTGGGGTTTGATCTGGTCGATGCTTCGGCCGACCAGGCAATCGTCCATCTGCTGTCCCCCGGTCGACGCCGGGCATTCTTCATGAATGCCCATTGCTGCAACGTCCGCCGCCGCGACCCCGTGTATCGCGGGGCAGTTGATGCTGCTGACGTGCTGCTTCCGGATGGCATCGGGATCGAGTTGGCGGCCAAGATGACTGGCCAGAAGCTTGTTCAGAATCTGAATGGAACGGATCTTGTTCCGGCGCTGCTGGAGCGCGCAGCCCGGATGGGAAAATCAGTGTATCTGTTTGGTGGCACGCCGGGCACTGCGGATGCAGCGACCAATCGCCTGATCCACGCTATTCCACACTTGCGTATCGCAGGAACGCGCGACGGCTTTGCCGGTGCTGAAGATAATGAGGCTGTGATTGAGGACATCAATGACAGCGGGGCTGACATCGTGCTGGTCGCGCTTGGCGTGCCGATGCAAGAGATCTGGCTACACAGACACGCGCATCGTCTGGATGCGCCGCTGACACTGGCGGTGGGAGCCCTTTTTGATTTCCTGGCGGGAACGGTCGTGCGCGCGCCGAAATTGGTACGTCGCGCGAAAATGGAATGGGTCTGGCGTTTGGCACAAGAGCCACGTCGTCTGGCAAAGCGCTATTTGGCCGGCAATTTTGCGTTTCTGGCCCATGCTGCCAAGACCGTAATCGCCCGTACACCCGTCGCGAATGTTCAGCGCCGGGCTCTGGATATCACCGTTTCGGCCGTTGCCTTGCTTGTCCTCTCGCCGCTACTTGGCCTGACGGCGCTGGCAATCAGGTTGGACAGCCGGGGACCGGTCCTGTTTCGGCAGACACGCGTTGGCCAGGATGGCAGGACCTTCACCATGTTCAAGTTCCGCTCGATGACGACTGACGCGGAAGCACGCCGGGGCGAACTGCTTACTACATCGGACCGCGAAGGCGTATGTTTCAAATCCCGCAACGATCCCCGTGTCACACGGGTGGGGCGCTTCATACGCCGTTTCTCGATTGATGAATTGCCGCAGATTCTGAATGTGTTGCGCGGGGATATGGCCATTGTCGGCCCGCGCCCCGCGCTGCCCAGCGAAGTCGCAGCCTATCCGAAGCGCGCCATGGGCCGGTTGGCCGTCAAACCCGGAATCACGGGTGTCTGGCAGGTGTCTGGCCGCGCGAATATCGGTTTCGATCAGATGGTCGAAATGGACATCTCTTATGCCACCTCCCGTACGTTACTGATGGACCTCGTCCTGATCCTCAAGACCTTTGGTGCCGTTGCCTCGGGTCGCGGCGCGTACTGATCTCCCCAACCTTAGGAAAGAAAAAGACCATGACACATATACGTAAAGCCGTCTTCCCAGTTGCTGGAATGGGCACAAGGTTTCTGCCTGCGACGAAATCCATCCCCAAGGAGATGCTGCCCTTGATCGATCGTCCACTGATCCAATACGCGGTGGACGAAGCGCGCGCCGCCGGGATCGAGGAGTTCATCTTTGTCACCGCCGCCGGCAAGGGCGCTCTGGAGGACTATTTCGATACCGCAGCCGCTTTGGAACATCGCCTGAGCGCCAGCGGCAAGACCGACGCTCTGGCGGTACTTGAGCGCACACGGATGGCTGAAGGCGCCCTGTCATTTGTGCGCCAAAGCAAACCGCTTGGCCTTGGCCATGCCGTCCGCTTGGCTGAACGGTTGGTCGGGGATGAACCCTTCGCCGTGCTTTTGCCAGACGACGTGATCCGCGCACCTCGTGGCGCACTAAGTCAAATGGTGGCAGCCCACCGCGAAATTGGTGGCCACATGGTTGCAACAATGGATGTACCACGTTCGAAGACGTCATCTTATGGTATCCTCGATGTATCTAGCGAACACGGTCGGCTTTCCCATGCCCGTGGGCTTGTCGAAAAGCCCAAGCCAGAGCATGCGCCGTCAACTCAGGCGATTGTTGGCCGCTATATATTGGAGCCTTCGATCTTTGGCCGTCTGGCAAATCTGGGGCCAGGGGCAGGCGGCGAACTTCAACTGACGGATGCGATCAGCGCTGATGTGGAAGGTGTAGGGATCACAGGCTACCGCTTTGAGGGTGAGCGTTTTGATTGCGGTTCGATTCAAGGTTTTGTTCAGGCAACAGCGGCCTTTGTGATGGACCGACCTGAGCTGCGGGACGAATTCAACGCGTTTCTTGATCGGCGGGCCGCCGCCGCCCCTCTTTACCGGGTGGCATGAGAGCGGCACCCTATCCGAACGGATAGGGTGCTATCCATCTGGCCCATTGGGCAATAGCGCCGTTTCGTGCCATAGAGTGCCAAGCAACAAAGGATACTCAATGCTTCGCGCTCTTTTTCACGCCATGGCGATCGTCGCCGTTTCCGCCGCGCCACTTTGGGCCAATGACCTTGCCGTGCCCGAAGGCGAGGTGATCCTGACCGTCACCGGATTGATAGATGTGACAAACGTCGAAGGAAGCGCGCAGTTCGATCTGAACATGCTCGAGGCACTAGATAGCACAATCGTCGAAACGTCGACGATCTGGACCGAAGGCAAGAACGTATTTCAAGGCGTATCTCTGTCTGTTCTGGTCGAAGAGTTGGGAATTGAAGGTGCAACCTTGAAAGCAACGGCGATCAATGACTACGTGGTAGAAATCCCGTTGTCTGATGCCGTAGTTGGTGGACCAATTGTTGCCTACAAGATGGACGGGAACACCATGTCGGTGCGCGACAAAGGCCCACTGTGGGTCATTTACCCCTACGACAGCAATGCTGACTACCGCAGTGAATGGTCTATTCCCGCAGCATTTGGCAGCTCGACCGCATTGAAGCGGTCAATTAGGTCTTGTTAAGGTCACTACCGTACATCATGGCGCGGCAAAGCCGGAGCGGACTCTGATGCTGAGTAACAATGGTCCGACTTTTCGCGCCCGGCTGGTGATCTGGCTGCTACTGGCGGTTACGGTTTTCGCGGCCATTGTCTTCTTGTCGGTGAATGTGGCGCGTGATTTGCGCCTGTTGAATTTGGCCAGTTCGGACAATGTGCAATGGACCTTGTCGCAGGCCGAGGTGGAGTTTCTGGAATACGAATTGCACCTTGTCCGAGCCTTGCAGGAGAGCGATCCCGACCTGAAAACAGTCCGGCGAGAGTTCGATATTTTCTACAGCCGGATAAAGACACTGCGGGAATCCTCGCTATACGAAGACCTTCGTGAGGTCGCGGATTTTGCCGTGAGTCTGGGCCTTGTGCAGGCGTTTCTCGACAAAGCAGTTCCCGTAATCGATTCAAGTGATGCAGAGCTAGTTGCTGCCTTACCCACGCTTTTAGAAAGAACCCTAGACGTGCGCTCGAACGTGCGTTCGATGTCAAACTCGGGACTGAACTTCTTCGCGCGGGACTCGGATACGCGCCGGACAAATGTCGCGGTGACTTTGACCCAACTGGCCGCGGGCGTAACCGTTCTTCTGCTGGCGCTTTTGCTTCTGGCGCTCTACTTAACCCGACTGAACAATCTGAACGTTCGGCGACGCTCTGAGGCGATCGAGGCCAGCAAGCGTATGAACATCGTCACCGGCACCGCGCTTGATGCCGTTGTTGTGAGTGATGCGAACGGACTTGTTCTGGATTTCAATGCGGCCGCCGAGCAGATCTTTGGCTACACTGCCCGCGATGCGATTGGCCAAAGCATGAGCGATCTGATCGTTCCCGACCACCATCGCCCGGCCCATAAGGCCGGAATGGAACGGATGCGTGCCGGTGGTGAGAAACGCGTGGTTGGCAAAGGCCGGGTCAAGCTTGAGGCCAAGCGCGCGGGTGGAGAGATCTTCCCGGTCGAGCTTGCCATTCAGTCCGCCGAGACTGACCAAGGCGAGATATTCATCGCGTTCCTTCGCGATATCTCGCACCGTGTGCGCGCCGAACAGGACCTGGTGGCGGCGCGTGATCGCGCCCTTGCCGGAGAAAAGTCAAAGACGGATTTTCTGGCAACGATGAGCCACGAGATCCGCACGCCCTTGAACGGGTTGTTGGGCAACCTCGCCCTCTTGCGGGACACGCGGTTGAGCGCAAAACAGGCCCGTTACATCAAGAATATGGACACCTCCGGCAAGTTGCTGATGAGCCATATCTCTGATGTGCTCGACATCACGAAATACGATGCAGGCAAGCTGAGGCTGCGGCCCGTAGCGATGAACATCAGCAGTCTGGTGCAGGACATTGTGGACAACCAAAGCGGGGCAGCTTCGGCGAATGACACGACGTTGCAATGGGGTTGGGTGGGCAAGCCTGCCGACTGGATCCACGCGGACCGCGACCGAATCCAGCACATCCTGATGAATGTGATCGGCAACGCGGTGAAATTCACTCATGACGGCAACATCTCCGTGACCGCCCAGGTGATGGCCGATGGCGATGCACTGCCCGATCTGTCGATCAGCGTCAGCGACACCGGTATTGGTATGGATAGCACGCTGCAAAACCAAATCTTCGACGATTTCATGACCGGCGACAGTTCTTACGACCGCGATGTGGGGGGCACTGGTTTGGGTCTGGGCATTGCGCAGAGGTTTGTCAAAGCGCTCGGCGGAACGATCGCGGTCGACAGCGAAGAGGGCAAGGGCAGCACCTTCCAGATCCGGTTCCCGATAGAACCGATTGCGCCGCCAGAGGCCGATGTAAAACGCCATTCGCGCGGAAATACCGGGCACGCCAGCAATATCCTTCTGGTCGAGGACAATGAGATCAATCGTGTGGTAGCGCGCGAGATGCTGATAGCGGCGGGCCATACCGTTACGGAAGCCCAAAATGGCCGGATCGCGGTGGACCTGGCCGAGGCGCAGCGTTTCGATCTGATTCTGATGGATATCAGCATGCCGGTAATGGATGGCCGCAGCGCTACACAGGCCATCCGCGCCGGGAAGGGGGCGTCGGCACAGACGCCCATTGTGGCGCTGACCGCCAATGCGATGGCAGAGGAACAGCAGGCCTTTCTGTCTGATGGCATGAACGAAATCCTGACAAAACCGTTGGCCCGCGAGGCGTTGATGCGAGTCATTTCCGGGCACATCGCCCCTGATCCGGAGGGGGCGGCCGATCTGGTTGAACCTTCTTCAGCGGTGATGCCCGGCCAAATCGACGAGTTGCGGGACAGTTTGGGCTTTGAGGCCGCGCAATCGCTGTTGGACCGCTTCGTTTTAGAAGTCGATGAGACATTGGAACATCTGAAAGGCTTTAAGACGCTTGGCCTGAAAAAGACCGCAGACCGAGCCCATCGTATCGCAGGAAGTGCGGCCACAATGGGCGCTACCGATCTGAGGCTGGCGCTGATCGAGATCGAACGGGCGGCGAAAACCAAGGACATCATAGCCATACAAGCCGCAATTGACGCCTTGCCGAGTATATGGGCGATGACGCGACCGTACATGCGGGCAGATCTGCGTGGTGCGTCAACGACGCCGCCTAACCCTTAAAGCGCTGCGGCGATCCCCAGAATGCCAAGGATCCGGCCAACCTCTCCGATATTGGTGATGGTGCTGTCGTAACATGCAATGGAATCGCCGGGCAGCAGGAAAGGATCGTAATCGTCGCGATCTGCGCGGCGCAGTAAATCCTCGATGTCACGTTCGATGACAACGGAAACACCAGTCACGGGGTTGCGCGAAAACAGAGCTGCCGAACGGTCTGCGCTGGTGGCGCGCGCGCCACCCACGCAGTTGGTATTGATTACCGCCTGTAGATAACGCGTACCATAGGGGACTTCGCGCACGTCACGCCCGACGGCGGAGACTGCGTTCCCAGCGGCGGGCTGTGTCAGGTTCGAAAGGAACATCGAAACCCCTGGCGGGCTAATAGGGCTGGGGCGCATCAGGTCTTCTTGAAAACACTGCCTGCTGGGGACGGATATTTCGTCGCCCGTCAAAAGCATGATATCGACAGCGTTGCGCCCTTCGAACACGCCGCGCATATCGAGCGTGTAAAGCGACCCGTTGCGCCGGACTTCCACAGCCGAAATATCAGCATCCGGCCGTACGCCGCCAGCCGCGCGTAGCGCCGCAGACAGGTTGCGCCCTTCGCTCGATGCGCCAAGTGCAGCTTGCCTCCGGCTGTCAACCTGATCACCCGGAGTACCACCGATCTCAACGGCGCGTGGTTCAAACACTGCGCCGGCCACGCCGACTGTCACAGAGGCAAAATCCGCCACCCGGACTGAAATGCGGGGACGTTCGGCAAAGAAATCACCTGCGATCAATAGACTTGCGATTTCATTTTCGACGTCACTGGTCAGGCGGCCCTGTGCGCGGACGGGCGAAAGAAATGGCAGTTTGATAGTGCCATCGCGCGACACGACATAGTCGCCGTTGAACGTCTCATCGTCTCCGATCCGGATGTTGACAAGGTCATTGCGAGACAGGCGCTCTCCGCGTAGGGCAGTTGCCGCGAGACCACTGCCTTTGCCGCCGGCACCCCCTCTAGGCGGCCTGCATTTGCTGGCATTCAGGGCTTCAGAGCGCAGAAATTCGGCGTTACTGCGGCTGACATTTGGCGCGCGGTATTGCGCCTGATACCCGTCGCCCGTTCCTATCGGTTCAAGGTTGTCAGGTACATCGAACCCCGTACAGTTGCCCAAGGCGAAAACGGCTAGAAGAACTGATCCGAATTTAAGTGCCTTCGACATGCCTGCTCCCTTTTTTGTTGGTCTGCAGTTTCCGCATTGATAGGCAATAAGCCCTTCATGGTCGAGAGGGCGATGGCAGTGGCTGACCTATCCGTTTGGATATGATGCAATTCCGTTGAGCCGTGTGCCTCTCCGGTGGCGTCCGAGACGGCGTCCGGCGGCGTGCTGTACATACAGTCCAGAAGATCAGATTGGACCAAACGTCATGACCGCCACCTTCAAGACATCGCGTATCGCACAAAACCTGTTTGCCTATGGCGCATCAGAAGTGGCAGCCAAGGCATCGCGACTTCTGGTTGTCGTGGTGGTGGCGCGGTCGCTGGATCTGACACAGATCGGCGTGGCGGCGGCCGCCCTGGCGGCGGCCGACATCCTCAAGGCTTTGACCGAAAACGGGGTGGGCCAAAAGATCATTTCGGCCCCCGAAGACGCGTTGCCACAGACCTGCGCCACCGCACACCGCATTTTCTGGATCTGGTGTGTGGGACTTTTTCTGGCGCAAGCCGCCATTGGATTTGCGCTTTATGCCGCTGGAGGTAGCCTTGAGTTGCTCTTTCTCATTCTACTGCTGGCGGGTGAGTACCTCTTCATGCCCGCAGGCCTTGTGCAAACCGCATTGGCAATGCGCGCGGGCAAGCTGCGCCAGACCGCTGCGATTTCGGGTGCACAGAATGTCGGCGCAAATCTGCTTTCGGCTGTACTTGCAATGTTCTGGCCATCTGCCTTGGCGCTGATTCTGCCTCGATTGCTGACGGCCCCGTTCTGGCTTGTGGCGATGCGCAGGCTACATCCATGGAAAATCGACATCAGCCACGGCCGCGCGCCGCTGCGCCCGTTTGTCAGCTTTGGTTGGGCGGTTCTCGGGGTCGAGTTGGTCAAGGCGATGCGTCTGCAGGCCGACAAGCTGATCGTTGGCAGCTTGATGGGTGCCGAGGCGCTGGGGCTCTATTTCATGGCGTTCAATGCCGGTCTGAGCCTTGCCAATTCCTTTTCGGTGGCCTTTTCCACGGTCCTGTTCCCACACCTATGCGCCCATGAGGACAAGGCCCTGGCCCTGCGTCAAGGCACTTTGCTTGCCATGGCGCTGATCACGCCTGCTGTGGTCCTTCAGGCCCTCCTCGCACCCTATTACGTTCCGGCTCTTTTGGGCGACGGCTGGGCGGGACTGGAGGATATCGTTTCCATCCTGTGCCTTGTCGCCATTCCCGGCACGCTTTGGTCGGCTACCGCTGGGTGGCTGCGAGCGACGGGCCGGGCCGCGCAGGAATTCTGGGTGACCGCCGCAATGACCGCCGCACTTATGGCGAACACGGTTCTGCTCAGCTCTCACGGCCTTGTCGCGGTGGCCACCGGCTATGCCGTGGTGGCGACCGTGGTGATGGTCGGCGCCTCGCTTCCCGCACTGTCTTTGGCCTTTGGCCGCTCTTTCGCAAGGATCTGACCCATGCCCATGTTTTCGATTATCATTCCTTGTTACAATTCCGCAGCGACCATCAGTCAGACGTTGAAAAGCCTTCGTGCGCAGACGTTTGCGGATTGGCAGGCCATCTGTATTGATGACGGCTCCACAGACGGGACCGTCGATCGGGTATTCGATGTGGCTAAGGGCGACTCCCGTATCCGCATTGGACACAATGTCGGCAAGGGGCCCAGCCATGCACGTAACTTCGGTGCGCTGGTCGCAACGGGTGAGGTCTTTGCCTTTTGCGACGCCGATGACATTTGGCTGCCCACCAAGCTGGCCGAACTGGCCAAGACTTTCGCCGATCCGGAAATCGACGGCGCGTATGGCCAGATCGGTTTCTTTCAGCAAGACCCTTCCGACGCGACAGTGTTTTCGACGGTGCCTGATGGTGATCTGACAATCGAGGCGCTTCTGGGCGAAAATCCGGTGTGCACCATGTCGAACATCGCCCTGCGCCGGACGGTTTTTGAGCGGACGGGCGGCTTTGACGCAACGATGGTTCACAACGAAGATCTGGAGTGGCTGATCCGGCTGGTTGGCGCGGGCGCACGGATCGTCGGACTGTCGGCGCTGCAGACCATGTACCGCACATCCCTCGGCGGGCTGTCCACTGATCTGGACGCAATGCTTGCCGGGCGCGCTCGCGCCATTGAGACCGCCGCGCGGTTTGGCATCCGCCCAACTGCGCAAAGCCATGCCATTCACCACCGCTACCTTGCGCGCCGGGCGCTGCGCCTTGGCGATGCCCGCACCCTGGCCCTGCGCCATGCCGTAACAGGCCTGGGCCATAGCCCGGCCGGATTTTTCAAACCCTTCCGCCGTGGCGCGTTGACACTCGTCGGTGCCTGCGGCGCGCTCGCACTGCCGCGAGCCGCCCGCCAATCCCTGTTTTCGTAACTCTCAGAAAGACAAACTGTTATGACCTTAGCTTCTATCATCGTTCCTGCCTTTAACGTTGAGAATACCATCTGTGAGACGCTGAACGCCCTTCTGGTGCAGACCTACATCAACTTCGAAATCATCATCGTCGATGATGGCTCCACCGACGACACCCCGCGCCTTGCTGATGAGTTCGCGCGCGACTCCCGGGTGCGCGTGGTCCGTCAGGCCAATCGCGGTCTTGCAGGCGCGCGCAACACCGGGATCGCCGCGTCGCGCGGGGATATCATCGGGTTTTGTGATGCGGATGACATTTGGGAACCGGAAAAGCTTGCGGTTCACATGGCCCATCTGGAGGCAAATCCACATGTCGGGATCAGTTATTCTGGATCTGCCCTGATCAATGACGCGGGCGATCTCATGGGGCAGGCGCAGCGCCCTCGGCTTCACAATGTGGACGTTGCGGTGATCTTCAAGCGCAACCCCATCGGCAATGGGTCGGCTGTCGTGTTGCGGCGGGCTGTGCTTGTTGCTGTCGCCTGGCGTCCGCACCATGAGCAGGCGCGCGACTGGTATTTTGACGAAACCTTTCGTCAATCCGAAGATATCGAATGCTGGTTGCGGATTGCCCTGACCACCGAATGGAGGTTCGAAGGTGTCGAGGGCCTTTTGACGCGGTATCGGATCAACGCTGGTGGATTGTCTGCCGCGACGGACCGGCAACTGGCGGCCTGGGAGCGGATGGTGATCAAGCTGACGCCCCTGAATCCGGCGTTTTTCATTGTGAACACGGGCGATGCGCGGGCCTATCAGCTGCGCTATCTCAGCCGCCGCGCGATCAGCGACCTTGATGCACCGCGCGCCTTTGCGCTGAGTCGCGCCTGGATGGCACAGTCCCGGGCACCCCTGATCGAAGAGCCGACCAAATCGCTGGTGACACTTGCGGCGACGGCTGTTCTGTCGGTTCTCGGCGGAACGGTGATCCGTCAGGCCATGGCCTTTGTCCAACGTCGCCGCAGCGCCGGGGCAATGTCATGAGCCTGCCGCGCATTGTTCATCTTGTGGATGACACCACCGCGGGCGGAGTGATGCGGGTTCTGGATCACATCCTGACTGCGTCAGAGATGGCACAGACCGCGCATCACAGCCTGATCAGCGTTGATCGAGGCCGCATGTCGCTTGGCCGTATCAAGGCGGATGTCATCGTCTCACATCTAGCGGTCAGCTGGCGGGCGATGCCGATGCTGACTGCGTTGCGTGCCCGCCACCCGAGGACGCCGCTTGTTCATGTGGAACACAGCTATACCAAAGCTTTCGTGGCCGCCAATGTCACCCACAAACGGCGCTTCGGAACATTGCTGCGCATGGCATATCGCCTGTTCAACCAGGTCGTCGCTGTAAGCCAGGCGCAGGGTCAATGGCTGGTCCAATGCGGCGCTTTGCGCGCCTCTGCTCTGACTGTCATTCCGTCCTGCGTCGATCTGTCGGCCTTTCGCGCCCTTGGTCCCGCACAGGCGCCGGTCCGGGTCATCGGCGCAATCGGGCGGCTAGACCGGCAAAAGGGCTTCGACACGCTGATCACCGCGTTCCGGCGAACAACCCGTCCGGACATATACCTGCATATCTATGGAGAAGGGTGCGAGGGCGGTACCTTGCGGGAACTGGCAGGAAATGATCCGCGAATCCGCTTCATGGGGTTTAGCACAGATCCAGTGGCTGCAATGGCCGCTGTCGATGCGGTGGCCATGCCGTCGAACTGGGAAGCTTACGGACTTGTTGCGATAGAGGCGCTTGCTGCTGGCCGCAGCCTTCTGGTCAATGGTATCGACGGTTTGGTCGATCATGTCCCAAATGGTGCGCATGCCGTCGCCAATAACTCCGTGGAGGCGTGGCAAATTGCTTTGGAAACAGTGATGCAGGGTGGTGCGGCAATTCCGAATGCGCGAAATGTAGAGACTCTGTTTCTGGAGAATGCGTTTTCAGAAAATTGGCAAGAATTAGTGAAGAGAGTATTGGGAAAACACATTTTCCGCGACAGTAAATTGGCGTAATACGGGCACGCTTCCATCGTCGCTTTGAATCATTCAGTATCTGCCGCACCGGAGCGCTTTTGTTATCAGCTACGAGACGGTCCCGTTTGCTGCGGTATCGATTTGGTCCGCTATTCGCAGCTCGATACGAAAGCCCCCGATTCCGGTTTGCGGTAGAGCAGATATTGCTGGCTGCTGTGCGAGATGTCTATGAAGACGCATAGTGGCAACATTTAGATTTGGCATTCGGTGACTCAAAAATGCAGGGTTCTGGCAAGTGGTCAACCAGCATTTTACCAGACGCTTTGCACTCTAAAGCATCTCGCCTTTAACTTGATGCATATCCAGCCTTGGAAAAGAAGTTCCAACATTCGTCTGGTGTGAAGAGCTCACAGATTTCGGCAAGTGCGTCGAACATCTGGTCGAATGTTCTGGCCCCAATTCTGCGCAAGTGGGCCTTGAGCTTTGAGAAGGCCATCTCGATAGGATTGAGGTCGGGGGAGTACGGCGGCAGATAAAGGAACCAGCATCCGACCTTGCGTAAGGCTTCTGCCGCCGCCTTGTTATAGTGGGTGGCAAGGTTGTCGCAAATGACGACGGTGCCTGGTCGTAATTGCGGGGCAAGGACGCCACGAACGTAGGCTTCAAACGCTTCACCATCCATCGCTCCCTTAATGACCCATGGCGCGATCAGATTGTCTTGGGTCAGGCCTGCAATGAATGTCTGGGTTCCCCAAGCGCCAAACGGTGCGGTCATTTCTAATCGGCTTCCGCACAGGCTGCGCCCATACTGACGGGTCAGATTGGTCTTTACGGAAGTCTC
>JBLINN010000054.1:0-16419 GCA_047639325.1 Paracoccaceae bacterium
CGAAGAGCTGTATTACGACAAGGACCGGCTGCTGGCCAATGGCGACCGCTGGGAGGCAGAGATTGCCCGCAATCTGGAACTGGATGCACCCTACCGATGAGCGATCCGGCAAACCCTTTTGAAGCGATGATGAAGCAGGCCCAGGACATGGCCAAGGCGTTCAATCCGTCGCTTGAGTCCTTTTCGCCGAAAGGCTTTGAGGCGCTGTGGCCGACCATGCCCAAAGAGGTCATGGAGATGATGTTTGGCAACACGGTCAACCCCGGTGGGCTGGATGCCAAGACGCGGTTGCTGCTGACGCTGGCCGGGCTGACCTGTCAGGGCGCGCAGGCCGATATGGCGATACGACAGACGGTGCGCCATGCGGTGGCGGCAGGGGCCAAGAAACAAGAGATCGTGGACGCGATTGGGCAGATGTCGGTGTTTGCAGGCATTCCGGCGATGACCCGGGCGCTGGAACTGGCGCAAGAGGCCATGGGCGAGACAGAGGATGACGACACATGACCGTATTTGCCTTTTACCTGTTTGCGATCAGCGCCATCGTGGGTGGCTTTTTCACCGTGGTGTCGCGCCAACCGGTGCATTCGGTGCTGTGGCTGATACTGGCGTTTTTGTCGTCAGCCGGGCTGTTTGTTCTGCTGGGCGCTGAATTTGTCGCGATGCTGTTGGTGATCGTCTATGTCGGCGCGGTGATGGTGTTGTTCCTGTTTGTGGTGATGATGCTGGACGTCGATTTCGCCGAGCTTAAGGCGGAAATGGCGCGCTATATGCCGCTGGCCTTGCTGATTGGGCTGATCATTCTGATGCAGTTCGTGATGGCCTTTGGCGCGTGGGAATCCAACGCCGCCGCTGAAGCGATGCGCGCCCAGGTGGTGCCGGTCGATCGGCACAACACCGAGGCGTTGGGGCTGATCATTTATGACCAGTATTTCCTGCTGTTCCAACTGGCGGGCCTGATCCTGCTGGTGGCAATGATTGGCGCGATTGTTCTGACCTTGCGGCATCGCACGGATATCAAACGTCAGGATGTCATCGCCCAGATGATGCGCGATCCGGCCAAAGCGATGGAGCTGAAGGACGTGAAACCGGGGCAGGGATTGTGATGCCGGGAAAACTAAAAGAAGAGATTGCCGCGCTTCTTCAAAAAGTGGTGAAACTCTCTAATCCGACCTCTCTCCATCTTTTGGATGAACGACGCTTTGAAGAGTTTTTTGATGCCGTCGCTGAAGCCGGTTTGGAGCCTTCGCATCGAATGATTGATGAGAACTGGCCCTCTCAGGGCATTGTGATGCTGGGGGGAAACCCAGCCAAAAGTGACTATGTTCAAGACCGTGCTTACGGGCTTTTGGACGAATGGAAAGCAAAGCGGCAGGGATGAGGACATGATCGGAATTGAACATTATCTGACAGTGGCGGCGACGCTGTTTGTCATTGGCATCTTCGGGCTTTTCCTGAACCGCAAGAACGTGATCGTTCTGCTGATGAGCATTGAATTGATGCTGTTGGCGGTGAATATCAACCTTGTGGCGTTCTCTAGCTTTCTGGGCGATCTGGTGGGGCAGGTGTTCACGCTGTTTGTGCTGACAGTTGCCGCTGCCGAGGCCGCCATCGGGTTGGCCATTCTTGTCTGTTTCTTCCGCAACCGTGGCACTATTGATGTCGAAGACGTCAACGTGATGAAGGGCTAAACCAATGGAAACCATTATCCTTTTTGGCCCTTTGCTTGGCGCGCTGATTTGCGGATTTGGCTGGAAATTCATCGGCGAATCCGCCGCGCAATGGGTGTCGACCGGGCTGTTGTTCCTGTCGGCGCTGCTGTCTTGGGTCGTGTTCCTGACGTTTGACGGCGTGACCGAACAGATCCCGGTGCTGCGCTTTATCGAAAGCGGGTCACTGGCGACCGAATGGGCGATCCGCATGGACCGTCTGACCGCGATCATGCTGGTGGTGATCACCACCGTGTCCAGCCTGGTGCATCTTTATTCCTTTGGCTACATGGCCGACGATCCGCAGTGGAAAGAGGGTGAATCCTATAAGCCGCGCTTTTTCGCCTATCTGTCGTTCTTTACCTTTGCCATGCTGGCGCTGGTGACTGCCGATAACCTGGTTCAGATGTTCTTTGGCTGGGAAGGGGTGGGCGTCGCGTCTTACCTGCTGATCGGGTTTTATTATCGCAAGCCGTCTGCCAATGCCGCCGCGATCAAGGCGTTTGTGGTCAACAGGGTGGGCGATTTTGGCTTTGCCTTGGGTATTTTTGCACTGTTCTTTTTGGTGGACAGCATCAATCTGGATGACGTGTTTACCGCAGCGCCGACGCTGGCGGAAACGCAGCTGTCGTTCCTGTGGACCGAATGGAATGCCGCCAATCTGATTGCCTTTTTGCTGTTCATCGGCGCGATGGGTAAATCGGCGCAATTGTTCCTGCACACCTGGTTGCCGGACGCGATGGAAGGCCCGACACCTGTGTCGGCGCTGATCCACGCGGCAACCATGGTGACGGCGGGGGTTTTCCTGATCTGTCGGATGTCTCCGCTGATGGAATTCGCGCCCGAGGCGACGACGTTTATCGTGATCATTGGCGCGTTGACTGCGTTTTTTGCGGCGACCGTGGGTCTGGTGCAGACCGATATCAAACGGGTGATCGCTTATTCGACCTGTTCGCAGCTGGGGTACATGTTTGTGGCCGCAGGTGTTGGCATGTATTCGGCGGCGATGTTCCATCTGTTCACGCACGCGTTTTTTAAGGCGCTGTTGTTCCTTGGGGCGGGGTCGGTGATTACCGCGATGCATCACGAGCAGGACATGCGAAACTATGGCGGGTTGCGTAAGAAAATCCCGCTGACCTATTGGGCGATGATGATGGGCACGCTGGCAATCACCGGGGTTGGCATTCCGCTGACCACGATTGGTTTTGCCGGGTTCCTGAGCAAGGATGCGATTATCGAAAGCGCCTATGGCGCGCATACCGGCGCCGGGGATTTTGCCTTTTGGATGCTGGTTATCGCGGCGTTCATGACGTCGTTCTATAGCTGGCGTCTGATGTTCCTGACCTTCTTTGGTGAGGCGCGCGGCGACAAGCATACCCATGACCACGCCCATGAAAGTCCGATGACCATGATGATCCCGCTGGGGGTTTTGGCCACTGGTGCGGTTCTGGCCGGGATGATCTGGTACGGGTCGTTCTTTGGCGATCACAGCAAGGTTAATGCGTTCTTTGGCGTGCCAGCCCATGCCGTTGCAGCCGAGGGCCATGGCGAGACACAAGTTGCCGATACCCATACGGCACCCGCTGCCGATACCCATACGGCACCCGCGACTGACACACATGGCGCAGCTGTTGCGGACACCCACGCGGCGCCTGCTACTGATATGCACGCGGCTGCGGGCTGGACCGTGGGGCAGGGCGCGATCTTTACCCATCCTGACAACACGGTGATGGATGACGCGCACCATTCGCCCAACTGGGTCAAAGTCTCGCCGTTTGTGGCGATGATTCTGGGGCTGGGGCTGGCGTTCTGGTTCTATATCGTCAACCCGACATTGCCGGTGCGTCTGGCCGAAAACCAGCGTCCGCTGTACCAGTTCCTGTTGAACAAGTGGTATTTCGACGAGATCTACGACGTGATCATCATCAAACCCGCGATGGGCATTGGCAAATTTCTGTGGAAGCGCGGCGATGGCAATGTGATTGACGGGTTCCTGAATGGGGTCGCAATGGGCGTTGTGCCGTTCTTTACCCGCCTCGCGGGCAAGGCACAGACTGGGTACATCTTTACTTATGCGTTCTGGATGGTGTTGGGCATTGCCGCCCTTGTCACCTGGATGACTATCGGCGGAGGAGCGCACTGATGGATAACCTGCTTTCCATTGTTACCTTCATCCCGGCGCTGGCCGCATTGATCCTGGTGATCTTTTTGCGGGGCGAGGATGAGGCGGCACAGCGCAATGCCAAATGGGTGGCGCTGTTTGCCACCAGCGCGACCTTTCTGGTGTCGCTGTTCATCTTCTTTGGGTTCGACCCGGCCAATACCGGCTTTCAGTTTGTGGAAGAGGGCGACTGGCTGTTGGGGCTGAAATACAAGATGGGCGTGGACGGTATCAGCGTGTTGTTCGTGATGCTGACCACCTTCATCATGCCACTGACCATTCTTTCCAGCTGGAACGTGACGGATCGCGTCAAAGAATACATGATCGCCTTCCTGATCCTGGAAACCCTTATGCTGGGCGTGTTTATGGCGCTGGATCTGGTGCTGTTCTATCTGTTCTTCGAGGCCGGCCTGATCCCGATGTTCCTGATCATCGGCATCTGGGGCGGGGCGAACCGGATTTACGCCAGCTTTAAGTTCTTCCTGTATACCTTCCTTGGCTCCGTTCTGATGCTGGTGGCGATGGTTGGCATGTTTTCGGACGCTGGCACCACGGATATCGAGCTGTTGCTGACGCATAACTTTGCGTCGGACAGTTTCAACCTGCTGGGGATTCAGATTGTCGGGGGGATGCAGACGCTGCTGTTCCTGGCGTTCTTTGCGTCGTTCGCGGTGAAAATGCCGATGTGGCCGGTGCATACCTGGCTGCCGGATGCGCACGTTCAGGCACCCACCGCCGGGTCGGTGGTTCTGGCGGCGATCCTGTTGAAGATGGGTGGTTATGGCTTCTTGCGATTCTCGCTGCCGATGTTCCCGGTTGGCAGTGACGTGATGGCCCCGATGGTCTTGTGGATGAGCGCGATTGCGGTGGTTTATACCTCGCTGGTCGCCTTGGTGCAGGAAGACATGAAAAAGCTGATCGCCTATAGTTCGGTCGCGCATATGGGCTTTGTTACCATGGGGATTTTTGCCGCCAACCAACAGGGTGTGGACGGCGCGATTTTCCAAATGCTCAGCCACGGGTTTATCTCGGCCGCGTTGTTCCTGATTGTTGGGGTTATCTATGACCGGATGCACACCCGTGACATCGACGCCTATGGCGGGTTGGTGAACCGGATGCCGGTTTATGCGCTGGTGTTCATGCTGTTCACTATGGCCAATGTCGGCCTGCCGGGCACGTCGGGGTTTGTTGGCGAATTCCTGACGCTGATGGGCGCGTTCCAGACCAATACCTGGGTGGCGGCTGTGGCAACGTCGGGTGTGATCTTTAGCGCCGCTTATGCGCTGTGGCTGTATCGTCGGGTGGTGTTTGGCGATCTGATCAAGGAAAGCCTGAAGGCGATCACCGATATGACCACGCGCGAAAAAGCGGTGTTTGCGCCGCTGATCGTGATGACCTTGTTGCTGGGCGTCTATCCGGCGCTGATCACTGACATCATCGGCCCCTCCACAACGGCGCTGATTTCCAATTATGACACGGCACTGGACGCGGCTGAAGCCGCCGTTCAGCACGCATCGAACTAAGGGGGCCGGACAATGATCCAGGCTGATCTGACCATTATCTTGCCGGAAATCATTCTGGCGGTGTTTGCCATGCTGGCGTTGCTGGGGGCGGTGTATACGTCCAAGGACAATGTCGCGCCACTGCTGGTCTGGCTGACTGCGGCGCTGATGGCGGCGCTGGCCGGGTGGATTGCCACCGGGGCGGGCGGCACCAACGTGGCGTTCAACGGTATGTTTGTCGATGACGGGTTTGCCCGGTTTGCCAAAGTGGCGATCCTGCTGTCGGCGGCGGCGATTCTGGTGATGGGCCAGGATTTCATGTCACGCCAAGGGCTGTTGCGCTTCGAATATCCGCTGCTGGTGGCTTTGGCCGTGGTTGGCATGATGATGATGGTCAGCGCGGGCGATCTGATGGCACTATATATGGGCCTCGAATTGCAGTCGCTGGTATTATACGTGGTTGCCGCGTTGCGCCGCGATAGTGTGAAATCGACCGAGGCCGGGCTGAAGTATTTTGTGCTGGGCGCGCTGAGTTCCGGTTTGCTGCTGTATGGCGCATCTTTGGTCTATGGCTATGCGGGCACCACGCTGTTTTCCGGCATCGTTCAGGTCGCACATCATGGCGAAGTGTCGCTGGGGATGTTGTTTGGTCTGGTCTTCCTGATCTCGGGTCTGGCGTTCAAAGTCAGCGCCGTGCCGTTTCACATGTGGACGCCGGATGTTTACGAAGGCTCGCCCACGCCGGTGACCGCGTTTTTTGCCACCGCGCCAAAGGTGGCGGCGATGGGGTTGTTTGCGCGGGTGCTGCATGATGCGTTTGGCGCGGATGTCGCGGACTGGAGCCAAGTGATTGCGCTGTTGTCGGTGGCCTCGATGTTCCTGGGGGCAATTGCGGCGATCGGGCAGACCAATATCAAGCGGCTGATGGCCTATTCGTCGATTGCCCATATGGGGTTTGCCCTGATGGGGCTGGCGGCGGGCACGGCGTTTGGAGTGCAGGCGATGCTGATCTATCTGGCGATTTATGTGACGATGAATATCGGCACATTCGCCTTTATCCTGATGATGGAAAAAGATGGCCGGCCGGTGACTGACATCGCGTCGCTGAACCAATATGCCAAGCGTGAACCGGGCAAGGCGTTGGCGATGCTGGTGTTGCTGTTTTCGCTGGCCGGTGTGCCGCCGATGCTGGGGTTCTTCGGCAAGTTCTATGTGCTGCGTGCGGCGTATGAGGGCGGGTTGATCTGGCTGGCGGTTGCCGGTGTAATCGCATCGGTGATTGGCGCGTTCTATTATCTGCGTCTGGTTTACTTCATGTATTTCGGCGAAGAGGGCGACGGGCTGGACAGTGGCTCGACCCCTATTCTGTGGGGCTTTCTGATGGCTTCGGCTGCTGTGATGCTGTTGGGGATCATTAATATGTTTGGTGTCGAGGGTGCGGCTGCGGCGGCGGCGGCGACGCTTGTTAACTGATTTGATGGCGCTGGGTGGACGGTTTGGGATGCCTCCGGCGGGAATATTTGTAACAAGAAAAAGATCATGACCGTGTGGCCAGATGGCTATGGGCGGCGTGTTCTGGACGAGGTGGACAGCACCTTAAGCGAGGCGGCGCGGATTGCGCCGGGGTTGCGCGGGCCGGAATGGATTTTGGCGCATCACCAGACAGCAGGGCGCGGTCGGCGCGGGCGGGCGTGGGCCAATCCGGTTGGCAATTTCTCGGCAACGTTGGTATTGCCGCAGCCCGGGGCGCCGAACCAGGCGGCGCTGCGCAGTTTTGTCGCTTCGCTGGCTTTGTATGATGCATGTGTGGCCGTGACCGGACGCAGCGACGGGCTTGCCCTGAAATGGCCGAATGACGTGCTGCTGAATGGCGGCAAGCTGGCGGGTATCCTGTTGGAAAGCGTCGGGGTGGGGACGGCGATGTCGTATCTGGCGATTGGCATTGGGGTAAATCTGGTTGCGGCCCCGGGACGTGATGCGGTTGAGGCGCGCGGGTTGCGTCCGGTCTCTCTAATCTCGGAAACCGGGGCGCAGGTTGATCCGGAAAGCTTTCTGGAACAGCTGGCCATCGCCTATGCCGCGCGCGAGGATCAGTTTTTGACCTATGGGTTTGCCCCGATCCGCACCGCCTGGCTGGACCGGGCGGCAAGGCTGGGGCAGGTGATTGTTGCGCGCACCGGCACGACCGAGACCACGGGCACGTTCGAGACGGTGGACGCCAGTGGCAACCTTGTTCTATTGACGGCGCAAGGGCGCGTCAGCATCCCGGCGGCGGACGTTTATTTCTAGGGGGAGGCAAGCATGCTATTGGCGATTGACTGCGGCAACACCAATACGGTGTTTTCGATCTGGGACGGCAAGGCGTTTATTGCCACCTGGCGCACGGCGACCGAATGGCAACGCACGGCGGATCAGTATTATGTCTGGCTGAGCACCCTGATGAAGCTGCGGAATATCGAGGCCGATATCACCGATATGATCATCTCGTCGACTGTGCCGCGGGTGGTGTTCAACCTGCGAGTTCTGGCGGATCGCTATTTTGGCACGCGGCCTTTGGTGGTGGGCAAGTCCGATTGCCTGTTGCCGGTGGATGTGCGGGTGGATGCGGGCACGGCTGTGGGGCCGGACCGGTTGGTGAATACGGTGTCGGGGTTCGACCTGTATGGCGGTGATCTGATCATGGTTGATTTTGGCACCGCTACGACGTTTGACGTGGTGGACACCGATGGTGCCTATATCGGCGGGGTGATTGCCCCTGGGGTGAACCTGAGCCTTGAGGCGTTGCATCAGGCCGCGGCTGCCCTGCCGCATGTGGATATATCGAAACCGCAACGGGTTATTGGCACAAATACCGTGGCCTGTATGCAATCGGGCGTGTTCTGGGGTTACATCGGGCTGGTGCGCGAGATATGCGCAAGAATTAAAGCCGAGCGTGAGCGCGACATGCGGGTAATCTCGACCGGTGGGCTGGCGCCGCTGTTTCAGCAGACGACGGAGCTGTTCGACGCGTTCGAAGATGATTTGACAATGCACGGGTTGACCGTGATTCATAAGTTTAACAAGGAAAATGGCACCATATGAGCCGTGATAGACTGATTTATCTGCCACTGGGCGGAGCAGGCGAAATTGGCATGAATGCCTATGTGTACGGCTATGGCGCGCCGAACAAAGAGCGGTTGATTTTGGTCGATCTGGGGGTGACCTTTCCGGATATGGATGGCACGCCGGGCGTGGACCTGATCCTGCCGGATATCACCTGGCTGCAAGAGCGCGCCGATCGGCTGGAGGGGGTGTTTATCACCCACGCGCACGAAGATCACGTCGGCGCGGTGGCGCATTTTTATGGCTCGCTTGGGGTGCCGGTTTATACGCGTGCCTTTACCGCCAATATCGCCCGGCGCAAGATGGCGGAACACGGCCATCCACCAGAGGCGGTGCGCACGGTATCGGCCTGGCCCGAAAAGGTGCAGGCGGGGCCGCTAAGTGTTGGGTTCCTGCCGATCTCGCATTCGATCCCGGAAAGTTCCGCGTTGGTGATCGACACGCCTAAGGGGCGGTTGATCCATTCGGGCGATTTCAAGCTGGACGAGACCCCTGTGGTGGGCGAGGCGTTTGACCCCGACCTGTGGGCCGAGGTTTGCAAGGACGGGGTGCGGGCGCTGATCTGCGATTCCACCAATGTGTTTTCGCGCAAGCCCGGACGGTCCGAGATTGAAGTTGGGCCAGCGATTGAATCGCTGGTTTCAGCGGCGCCGGGGATGGTGGTTGCCACCACTTTTGCGTCCAATGTGGCGCGGGTAAAGACCTTGGCCGATGCCGGGCAGCGGGCCGGGCGGTCTGTTGTGTTGCTGGGACGGGCGATGAACCGGATGGTCGATGCGGCGGTTGAAACTGGCGTTCTGACAGATTTCCCACCGGTGATCAGCCCCGAAGAGGCGCGCGATGTGCCGCGGGAAAACCTGATGTTGCTGGTAACCGGCAGTCAGGGCGAACGTCGGGCGGCCAGTGCGCAACTGGCGCGCGGCAAGTATCGCGGGCTGGAGCTGAAAGAGGGCGATCTGTTCCTGTTTTCGTCCAAGACCATTCCGGGGAATGAACGCGGGGTGATCCGTATCATTAATGCCTTGAGCGAAAAAGGCGTGGATGTGGTGGATGACAGCGACGGGCTGTACCACGTATCCGGTCACGCCAATCGCCCCGATATTGAGCGAATGCATGACATCGTGCGCCCGCAGATGTTGATCCCGATGCATGGCGAACACCGGCATCTGCGCGAACACGCAAAGCTGTCTGAAGCCAAAGGGTTGCAGGGCGTTGTTGTTGTGAACGGGATGATGATGGACCTGGGCGGAAATGCCCCGAAAGTGGTCGAATTCATCGATACCGGGCGCACCTATCTGGATGGCTCTGTCAAGATCGGGGCGCTGGACGGGGTGGTGCGCGATCGGATCCGCATGGCGCTGAACGGGCATGTGATTGTCACGGTGATTCTGGACGAAGAAGATGAACCGCTGGGTGATCCTTGGTGCGAAACCATGGGGCTGACTGAGGTTGGTAATTCCGATACACCCCTAGTGGATGTGCTGGAAGAGGATCTAAGCCAGTTCCTGAACCGCGCCAATCCGCAGACTTTGACCGATGATGCCAAGCTGGAAGAGGCCCTGCGCCGAATTGCCCGTCAGACGGCCCAGGGAGAGATTGGCAAAAAGCCCGAAGTCACGGTTGTGATCAGCCGTATGCGGTGACGCCGCAAAAAGTTTTAGGAAAAACTTTTGGCAAATTTCTTGTTTGAAGAAATTTGGTGCCAAGGGCGTGGATGTGGTTGAAAGCGGCAACAGAAATGCTGCCGCTTTCTTATGCCGGGCCCGTTGTGGCGGACCGAAAGGCTAACACCCGACAAGCGCGGCACCGACGACGCCGGTTTGTTCGAGAAATTCCGGCGTTGTCTGAGATCAATCATATGCACTGTCAGCGTGCTGCCAACAGAGCGAAACGACTCTTTTGGTAAGAGCCGAAATATGCCGACGACTTAGCTTGCGCCGCGTTCCTCGAAGCTGAGTGCGATAAAGCTGGGCAGGTGTTCACCCATGCCAACCACCTTGCTGCCCCGGTCCGACCCACGGTCGTTGCGGCCGCGCGAAGGCGCCGACCGGCGACTTTCGGCGGGTGCCGGTTTGGATTCCGGTGCGGATTCCGGTTTTTCGGCGACTGGCTGATCGGGTTTCGGCGCAGCAGCTGGTGCTTCTTCCGGTTTGTGGCCAGAAGAGGACCGGCCAGAAGAGGACTGGCCAGAAGAGGGCCGGCCAGAAGAAGACGGGCCAGAAGAGGACCGGCTGGACGACGTGCGGCTGCGGCTGGACGGTTTCTTGTCTGCCACGGGGGCGGCCTCGTCCTGTTCCGGCGCAGGGGCGCTGGAATTCAGCGGGTCTTCCAGACGCGGGATCTCTTTTTGCACCAGACGTTCGATATCGGCCAGGTTTTTTTCGTCGCGGGGCACACAGATCATCATTGCTTTGCCGTCGCGCCCGGCGCGCCCGGTGCGCCCGATCCGGTGCACATAATCCTCGGCATGGCTGGGCACGTCAAAGTTGAACACATGGCTGACAGCCGGTACATCCAATCCGCGCGCCGCTACATCTGAGGCCACAAGAAACCGCAGCG
The DNA here is from genome assembly GCA_047639325.1 of Paracoccaceae bacterium. GTDB lineage: Bacteria > Pseudomonadota > Alphaproteobacteria > Rhodobacterales > Rhodobacteraceae > NVQY01. The sequence goes on from JBLINN010000054.1 coordinate 11,031, forward strand.
TTCCGGCGCGAAAGCCGTCCAAAGTACGGGTGCGCTGGCTTTGATCAAGGTCGCCGTGGATCGGCGCGGCGTCATAGCCGTATTTGCCAAGCGATTTGGCAACGATATCCACATCCGTCTTGCGATTGCAGAAGATGATTGCGTTGGTGCACTTTTCGCCTTCGATATCGATCAGCGTGCGCAGCAGTTTGCGTTTTTCGGATGCTTCGCGGTCGCGGCGCGAGCTTTTGAACATCACAACGCATTGTTTGATATTTTCGCCCGTGGTCGCCTGACGGGCCACTTCGATACGCTCAGGGGCGCTGAGGAAAGTGTTGGTGATCCGTTCAATCTCGGGCGCCATGGTGGCGCTAAAGAACAGGGTTTGCCGGGTGAAGGGCGTCAGCGAAAAGATGCGTTCGATGTCGGGGATGAACCCCATATCAAGCATCCGGTCAGCTTCGTCCACCACCATGATCTGCACGCCGGTCAGCAACAGCTTGCCGCGTTCGAAATGGTCCAGCAGACGGCCCGGAGTGGCGATCAGCACGTCGACGCCTTTGTCGATCAGCTTGTCCTGTTCCCTGAACGAAACGCCACCAATCAGCAGCGCTTTGGTCAGTTTGACGTGTTTGGCGTAGGTGTCGAAGTTTTCCGCCACCTGTGCCGCCAACTCGCGCGTTGGGCACAGCACCAGTGATCGGGGCATCCGCGCCCGGGCGCGGCCACGGGCTAGCAGGGTGATCATGGGCAAAACAAAGCCAGCCGTCTTGCCGGTGCCGGTCTGGGCAATGCCCAAAACATCGCGCCCTTCGAGGGCAGGGGGAATAGCGCCCGCCTGAATGGGTGTCGGGGTTTCATACCCAGCCTCTTCCACGGCCTTGAGGACCTTGGGATTCAAGTTCAGTTCAGAAAATTTAGTCATGTGTATCCGTGTTTCGCGGACACTGACTGGGCCCGCACGTATGAATGAAGTCAGACCCGGATGGTCCTGCGGCTTGTGCGCATGATGACTCGTGCGGGGCATAGCAAAAAGCCTCGCCGTGGTCAAATGCTGCTGTCACGGCGCGCGAATAGGGCGCGTTTGTGTCCGTTTTGGCAACAGTTCACGCGATTTCGGGGAAATGTTTCCGCCTTTTGCCGTCCAGCTGCAAATCACAGATCCGCAACAGGCCTTCGGTGTCCAGCCGCGCCCGCAATTCAGGCGTATCGGCGCAAAATTCGTCATAAAAGGCGCGCAGCCCGGTCTCGCCCGAGTCCGACTCGATGGTGGTCAAGACCTCATGAATGCTCATCCCGCCCTCGTCGCGCGGTACATTTGGCGCCAGTTCAGCCCGGTAAGAGCCTTTTTCAAGGCGAAAGCGATAGGCGGATATCCACTGATCCCAGCTGGTGGCGTGACAATGGCACAGGGCGATATCCCCCAGTTCTGAGGCGTTGGGGTTCATCTCGTCACCCAGAAACACGTTGTGGATTTTTATCGTCAGCGGCTCCATCCCGGTGCGGATAAACATTTTCCCCGCCAGATGGCTGAGAAACCCGCCCTTCACGTGACGTCCAAATTGCGGGTAGATCCGGTCGATGATCCCGGCGCGGTCAGTTTTGGAGCCTATGAAGCCTTTGAACGCGGTGCCGTCGCGCGACAGCGGATCGGACTGGGGATCGGCCAAGGGATTGGACAGTGATTCGATGGGGCGGACCCGGGCGCATTGGGTTTGCGCGGGCAGGGCGCCCAGAATGTCACCCACAGGCGTGTCGGGCCACAGGAATTCGTCCACGTCGATATGGATCAACCAGTCGACCTCGGGCGGGCGGGCATAGGTGCGGGTGGCGTTGAAGGTTTGGCGTGATTGGTGTTTGGCCGGGCGTTTCTTGCCCATCCGGGACCAATAGGCATCGTCGCAGGTAGTCACCCGGATTTTTGGGTGCGCCTTAAGGGTTGGGTAGGCCTGCGGGTTGGGGTCGTCCAGATACAGGTACAGCCGGTGTGCCCCCCGGTCGAGATGATAGGCCGCGAATTCCAGAATCTCGGTGGCCGGGGCCTTGATGGTGGCGACAAGGCCCCATTTTGTCATCACGTGCCTTTCAGATTAAACCATCATTTCCTTGGTCGCGGTCAGGCGGACATTGGGATAGTCGCGTTCAACCCGGTCGATATCCCATTGTAGCCGGGTCAGGTAAACGATGTCGCCATCATTGTCGTGGGCGATATGCTGTTTGTTGGTATCGCAAAACTTTTCAACCGCTTGGCGGTCGCCGTTCACCCATCTGGCCGAGGTGAATTGTGATTGCTCAAACCGCACTGGCAACCCGTATTCCAGTTCGATCCGGCTGGCGAGCACTTCGAATTGTAGCTGACCGACCACACCTACAACAAAACCCGACCCGATTGAGGGTTTGAACACTTTGGCCGCGCCTTCTTCGGCGAACTGCATCAACGCCTTTTCCAGATGTTTGGATTTCAGCGGATCGCCCGCGCGCACGACTTGCAACAGTTCCGGGGCAAAGCTGGGGATGCCGGTGACGCGCAGCGCCTCGCCTTCGGTCAGGGTGTCGCCAATGCGCAGCTGGCCGTGGTTGGGGATGCCGATAATGTCACCGGCCCAAGCCTCTTCCGCCAACTCGCGGTCAGAGGCAAGGAACAGCACCGGGTTCGAGATGGTCATCAGTTTCTTGGACCGCACATGCGTCAGTTTCATGCCGCGTTTGAAATGCCCCGAGGCCAGACGCACAAACGCCACGCGGTCACGGTGCTTGGGGTCCATATTGGCCTGCACCTTAAAGACAAAGCCGGAAACCTTTGTTTCTTCGGGTAAAATTTGACGTGATGCCGCCTTTTGTGGCTGCGGTTCGGGGCCATATTCGGCGATGCCGTCCATCAGTTCTTTGACCCCAAAGGAATTGATGGCCGAGCCGAACCAGATCGGGGTCAGCGTGCCGTCCTTTAGCGCCTGATGGTCCAACGGCGGCAGCAATTCGCGGGCCATTTCCAGCTCTTCCAGAAACGGCTCTAGCAGATGTGGCGGCACATGTTCGGCCAGAGCGGGATCGTCCAGCCCTTTGATTTCAATGCTTTGCGCCACCTTGTTGCGGTCGGCGCGGTCCATCAGTTCCAGCCGGTCATGCAGGATATCGTAACAGCCCATAAAGTCGCGGCCCTGACCGATCGGCCAGCTGGCGGGGGTCACGTCGATGGCTAGGTTTTCCTGAATTTCGTCGATGATTTCAAACACATCGCGGCTTTCGCGGTCCATCTTGTTGCAGAAGGTCAGGATCGGCAGATCGCGCAGGCGGCAAACCTCGAACAGCTTTTGCGTCTGGCTTTCCACGCCCTTGGCGCCGTCGATCACCATCACGGCGGCGTCTACCGCAGTCAGGGTGCGATAGGTGTCTTCCGAGAAATCGCTGTGGCCGGGTGTGTCTACAAGATTGAACCGGAAGCCTTTATAATTAAACGACATTGCCGAGGCGGATACCGAAATACCCCGGTCTTTTTCCATCTGCATAAAGTCTGACCGGGTGCGCCGGGCCTCGCCCTTGGCGCGCACCTGTCCGGCCATCTGGATCGCGCCCCCATACAGCAGGAACTTTTCCGTCAGGGTGGTTTTGCCCGCATCTGGATGCGAAATGATTGCAAAGGTGCGCCGACAGGCAATCTGTGGCGGCAATGCGGGGCGATTTGGCAGGGTGTTCATGGTGTTGGACATGAGCGCGCGTATAGGCGGGCTTGGACCCCGGCGCAAGAACCGGGGGGGTAAGCCGATCAGTCGTTGGGCATCGGTTGGCCGTGCAGACGCAAGAACAAGCTGGATTCGTCGTTGTTGCGGAAATAGGGCACTGAATCGGGCGGAGTCAGGTCAGTGGCGCGGCCTGCGACCTCGGCCAGCACCACTTCGGTTATAAAGGGCAGGTCAAAGTGGCGGGCGTCTTCCAGCCGGATCCATTGCAGGTGCGACAGCTCGTCCGAGGCATGGGTGAAATCATCAAGGTCGCCCTGAATCGCCCCGGCATCCACCAGAAAAAAGCGTGCGTCAAAGCGGCGGGGGCGGCCCGGTGGCGTCAGGGCGCGGAACACGAATTGCAGGGCGTCGGCGGCGGGGACATGGCCGGTTCCAGCGTATCCATGCCAGTCTTGCGGAATGTCGCCCGACCAACTGCCGGGACGGCCCAGCACCAACCCGGTTTCTTCCCACAGCTCTCGAATGGCCGCCGTGGCCAGCGCGTGTTGCAAACCATGGGGTGCGTCATCGGCCAGCCGGTCGTGGCACAGGGCGGGCAGCGGCGCGTGCAGCGGCACAAAGGCGTCGTCAGCATCCACTGCGCCACCGGGAAAGACAAATTTGTTGGGCATAAACGCGGCTTGTGCACCGCGCTGGCCCATCAGAATGGCCGGATCATTATGGCGGTCGCGCAGCACGATCACCGTGGCGGCGTTACGGATGGCGGATTTATCCACGCTATTGGTTGTGCTCATGGCCCCTCGCAAATTCAAAGGGTCAGCCGGAATCTCCGAACCCATGCATGCGCCGGGCCCATTGGAACCCGACGATTGCGCCCTTTAGTCTGGGCAGAAGGTATAGCGACAAGCCAACACATCCAACCGCAAAGATCGTGAACAACGTCAGGGGCTCGGGGCGCCAGATGACAAACACCCGGTGCAGCAGGGGGGCCATCAGGTGCCCGACCAGCAGGATTGTCAGATAGGCAGGCCCGTCATCGGCGCGGTGGTGGTGCAGGTCTTCGCGGCAAACCGGGCAGGCGGCGTTAACCTTCAGATAGCCGTGCAACAGCGGGCCGCTGCCACAATTGGGGCATTTGCGGCGCCAGCCATTGGCCAGGGCAGGCCACAACGGGCGGTCGGTCTCGCCGTCCTGTGGCAGCGTATTTGCGTGTTCTGACATCGGGCACCTGATTGTTACCATCCTTAAGTGGGGCGGATTGCTGGGTTGGGAAAGGGGGCAATGCGGTCTTGCGTCGGGATGTCGCAAACTGGCGCGGGCGTGCCCGCTGCGGGGGGCAGTGAAAAACCTGCGACGGAAACCCGGGCGGGCTGCGTATCAGGTACATAGGTGGCGGCAACGGGCCGTCGAGTGACAAGGAAAACAAGTGATGAAAAAAGCAGCATATATGACCGGATTGTTTGTCGCCGCAGCGGCACTGACCGCCACAGGCGCTTTGGCCTTTGGCCCCGGTGGCGGTGGCCCGATGGAGCGGCCCTCGTTCAAGACACTGGACAGGGACGGCGATGGCCAGCTCACCCTGTCGGAAATCGAAGCGATGGGAATGGCGCGGTTTGCGGGGGCGGATGCGGATGGCGATGGCATGCTAAGTCTGGCCGAGCTGGAAGCGCATGCGCAGAAGCAGGCGGCCAGCCGGGCCGCGTCGATGATCGAGCGGTTTGACAAAGATG
>JBLINN010000055.1:0-16401 GCA_047639325.1 Paracoccaceae bacterium
CGTTCAACGCCGCCAAGCAGCTCGTCCAGTAGTTCCTTGGAAATCGTCATTGTCGTCATGCTCCTTCAGTTTGGAAGCATGAACCAAATTAATCATACACAGAAGATCGGACACTCTCGACAAACACGGCCAGAATTGCAACTAAGCTGGCGATCAGGTCGTCTGCATGATCAACGATATTCTTAGCCAGCTCCATATAGCGGTCAAGCTCATCAGCCGCGAATTTTAGACTACTAAACCACCCTTCGCCGTCTTTCTGTGCGGTGATCTCTGCAGTCTGGACTTGCGCAGTGATGTCGTCGATCACCGCCATGTGACTGGTCCAGACCTCGTTGGTCAAACGGTCCGCCACTAAACTTGAAAGAACAAAAGCCAGTGGCAACGCTAGCCCTAAAAAGGCCCCGTACCAGCCCAGACGGCGCGCCAATTCTGCCACCGCCTTTCCCTGCGCGGTTGACGGCGTTGCCAGTGCCAGCACCATAGCCAACAAGATCATGGCGTATCCCACAGCGCCAACCGGCCCCATAGCCACTGCCATAATTCCGGTAGTCACCATCAGAAAGAACACTAGGGACGCCACCCGTTCAATGGTGTCGTCAATCGGTTCGAGCATTTTGAGTGGTTGCGCTGTGCCTGAAACAATCAACGCCCCCCCGATTTCAATCTCTTGCGCGGTAGACAAGAACGCGTTGAGTGACCTCAGTGTAATATACACCCCAGCACAGGCCGCCGCCACAGATATGGCATAACGCTGTGCTGCATTTGTAATCGGGTTGGCCTTGTAGAAGACGGTTGCGCTAAGCGCCACCAGAATGGCCACAATCAGAAAATGTCGCCGCGTGACCTTCCAGCTACCCATCTTTGCGGATCACCTCGTTTTTCGGATCATAGGGGCTGTCGACGGTGATTTCCGCATCCCACAGCTTACCCTGCATTCTGACTTTCAGCTTTGTGCCCGGCTGGGCCAGTGCAACCGGCACATATCCCATGCCGATGCTTTTACCAAAAAACACCGAATAGCCGCCCGAGGTCAGGCGCCCCACCCGGGTGCCGTCATGATACAGCGCCTCGCGCCCCCAAGGGTCGGCGTCGTCCGGACCGTCAATCAACAGCGTCACACAGGTGCTGCGGATGCCTTTGGCCTGCAGTTCCGCCTTGCCGTGAAACTCCTTGCCCAGATCGACAAAACGCGGCAGACCAGCCTCTAGCGGCGTGGCATCGCGGCCCAGTTCAGTGCCAAACGCGCGATAGGATTTTTCCTGCCGCAACCAGTTTTGCGCCCGTGCCCCAACCAGCTTTAGCCCGTGCTTTTCACCCGCCACCATCAGCTGATCCCACAGGTAATTCTGCATCTCCATCGGGTGGTGCAATTCCCAGCCCAGCTCGCCGGTATAAGCCACGCGGATGGCGCGCACCGGGCACATGCCCAGCTCGATGTCGCGGCAAGTCAGCCAGGGGAAGCGTTTGTTGGACAGCACGCTGGACGGATCACCATCCTTGATCAATTCATTCAGCACATCACGGGATTTTGGCCCGGCAATGGCAAACACCCCCCACTGGGTGGTGACGTCCTGAATCTCGATATAGCCAAATTCGCCCGCCTTATCCCGAGCAGCCTTCTTAAGGAAGTCTGCATCATACGCGGTCCACGCCCCGGCAGAGACCAGATAATATTCGTCCTCGGCCAACCGCACGATAGTATATTCGGTACGCGTGGTCCCGGCCCCGGTCAGCGCATAGGTCAGGTTGATCCGGCCCACGCGCGGCAGTTTGTTACAGGTGAACCAGTCAAGGAACTGCGTGGCACCGGGCCCTTTGACGACATGTTTGGTGAACGCCGTCGCGTCGATCAGACCTGCACCTGTGCGGATCGCTTTAGCCTCGTCCACAGCATATTGCCACCAGCCGCCGCGCCGGAAACTGCGCGCGTCATGGTCGTTAAACCCAAGGGGCGCATAATAGTTCGGACGTTCCCAGCCGTTGACCCAACCAAACTGCGCGCCCAGCGCCTTTTGCCGGTCATAGGCAGGGGCGGTGCGCAGCGGACGGCACGCGGGGCGTTCTTCGTCCGGGTGGTGTAAGGTGTAGACGTGGTCGTAACATTCTTCGTTCTTGCGCGCGGCAAATTCGGTGGTCATCCACGGGCCGTAACGTTTTGGGTCCAGCGACGCCATGTCGATCTCGGCCTCGCCCGTCACCATCAACTGCGCCAAATAATAGCCGGTGCCACCAGCGGCGGTGATGCCGAAACTGAACCCCTCGGCCAGCCACATATTGCGCAGCCCCGGCGCCGGGCCAACCAACGGATTGCCATCAGGGGTGTAGCAGATCGGCCCGTTGAAATCGTCCTTTAGCCCGCTGTCTTCGCAGGACGGAATGCGGTGGATCATCGCCATGTATTGGTCTTCGATCCGCTCCAGATCCAACGGAAACAAGTCAGCACGGAAACTGTCGGGCACGCCAAATTCGAAACAGGCCGGGGCGTTTTTCTCGTAAACACCCAAAATCCAGCCACCGCGTTCTTCGCGCACATAAGATTGCGCATCGGCGTCGCGGATCACTGGATGTTCGGCCCCGCCAGCTGCGCGGAATTTCACCAATTCCGGGTCCTGATCCATCACAATAAACTGATGCTCGACCGGAATGGCCGGAATCTTGATGTCCAGCATCTTGGCGGTGCGCTGCGCGTGGTTGCCGGATGCAGTCACCACATGTTCCGCCGTGATCACCACCTGCTCGTCCGAGGCCACCAGATTGCCGCCTTTTTCAACCATCTTAGTGCAGGTCACCTCCCACGCCTCGCCGGTCCAATTGAACCCATCGGCCTGCCACTTGCGTTCGATCATCACCCCCCGCTGGCGCGCGCCCTTGGCCATCGCCTGAGTCACGTCTGCGGGGTTAATGTAACCGTCCGTGTTGTGATAGAGCGCACCTTTCAGATCGTCGGTGCGGATCAGCGGCCAGCGCTCCTTGATCTGCGCAGGCGTCAGCCACTCGTAAGGCACATCGCAGGTTTCGGCCGTGGCGGCGTACAGCATGTATTCATCCATGCGCGCATCCGTCTGCGCCAAGCGCAAATTACCAACCACCGCAAACCCGGCATTCAGCCCGGTTTCAGCCTCTAGCGTTTTGTAGAAATCGACCGAATATTTGTGGATATGGGTGGTCGCATAGGACATGTTGAACAGCGGCAGCAACCCGGCGGCGTGCCACGTCGACCCTGATGTCAGCTCGTCGCGTTCCAGCAACATCACATCATCCCAGCCCGCCCGGGCCAGATGATAGGCGATCGACGTGCCAACGGCGCCGCCGCCGACAACCAGAGCTTTGACATGGGTTTTCATGAGGCTGACCTTTTCGAAATCTGAGTCGTATCTGCACCTAGATATGCCCAAGCAGACGCAATCGCGCGAAGTCCAGCCGACACAAAACCACGCAAAACCGACCTAGGAGCCAACCAGTGACCACCCCACCCAGATTTACGGTTGCGAAAGGGAGTATTTAGAACAAGAAAAAGCCTGAACAAGCGCCCCCTCTTTTTCTTGTGTCAAATACTCCCGCCGGAGGCTACGCGCCGCAGGCGCGTTTCCTTATCCGTTTTCAGGCGTCAAAATTTTGCCGGGGTTCATGATGTTGTTAGGATCAAGGGCCGCTTTGATGGCCGCCATATAGTGTGTGGCCGCGCCCAGTTCCTTTTGCAGATAGGGCACTTTTCCCTGCCCGATCCCGTGTTCGCCGGTGCAGGTCCCATCCATGGATATGGCCAGATCATTCAACCTGCCCACAAAACCCTCGGCGCGGGCGACTTCGGCGGTATCGTCCATATCGACCAAAAGCGAAGCGTGGAAATTGCCATCGCCCACATGGCCGACAATCATACAAACCAAATCCAGCTCTGCGACCATCTCATTGGTCCGCCCAACACATTCCGCCAGCCGCGAGATTGGCACGCAAACATCCGTGGCAACGCCCGCAGCGCCTGGGCGCATTTGCAGGGTCGCCCAATACAGATCATGGCGTGCTTTCCACAGCCGGTTGCGGTCTTCGGCGTTGGTTGTCCATTCAAACCCGGTGCCACCGCAATCGCGGGCGATCTCGCCAAACATGTCGGATTGTTCGGCGACGCTGGCCGTTGATCCGTGAAATTCCAGCAACAGCAGCGGCGTTTCCGGCAGGTCCAGTTTGGAATAGCTGTTCACCGCCTGCACTGACATCGTATCCAGCAGCTCCATCCGCGCCACCGGGATGCCGTATTGGATGGTCTGCATCACCGCCTGACAGGCCGCATCGACGGTTTCGAACGAACAACGGGCCGACGACATCGCTTCGGGGATGCCTTGCAGGCGCAGGGTGATTTCGGTGATCAGGCCCAGCGTCCCTTCGGAGCCAACCATAAGCCGCGTCAGATCATAACCAGCGGCGGTTTTCTTGGCCCGTTGCGCGGTCCGGATAACCTCGCCATCCGCCATCACCACTTGTAGTGCGATGACGTTATCCTTCATCGTGCCATAGCGCACCGCATTGGTGCCCGAGGCCCGGGTTGCGGCCATGCCGCCCAGCGAGGCATTGGCGCCGGGGTCTATGGGAAAGAACAGGCCCTGGTCGCGCAGATAGGTGTTCAGATCTTCGCGGGTGACGCCGGGTTGGATGACGCAATCAAGGTCTTCGGCATGCACTGCCAGGACTTGGTTCATCTGGCCCACATCCACTGAAATACCGCCTGCGGGGGCATTTACATGGCCTTCAAGTGAGGTGCCGGTGCCATAGGGAATAACCGGCACTTTGTGCGTCGCGCAGGTTTTGACGATCTGCGACACTTCTTTGGTCGAGTGCGGAAAGACTACCGCGTCGGGGGGCTGATTGTCGATCCATGTGGTCGTGTGACCGTGCTGTTCGCGGATCGACTCGCCGGTTTGCAGCCGGTCTCCGAATTGCTGTTTCAGAATACCGATTGCCGTTGCAATACCGGTTTCATTGCGCGGTAACGCCTTTACCTGAACCATATTAATGCCCCTTGTCTGGGTTGGAATTATGTCTGAAAGCGCCCGGTGCCGGTTAGTCCCCCAGCGCGATCCCTTCGCGGCGGGGATCTGCGCCGCCCTTTAACCCGTCACGCAAATCAATCGCATGCAGGCCCGAATTTAGGTCGCGCAGTTTGACGCTGTAACCCAAGGCTTCCAGCCCGTCTTGCAAGGCGGCCGCATCACTTTCGGCCTCAAGATCATAGGTGCCAAATCGGTTGATGGCATGCGGTAATGCCACTGCCTGTTGCACGTCCATGCCCCAATCCAGCCAGGCAATGATGGATGTCGCCACATAGCCGATGATCCGGCTACCGCCCGGGGATCCGATGGCCAGCACCGGCGCGCCGTCCTTCATAACAATGGTTGGCGCCATCGACGACCGCGGGCGTTTGCCCGGTTCCAGCCGGTTGGCGATTGGGACGCCGTCCTTGTGGGTGCGGAACGAGAAATCGGTCAGTTCATTGTTCAGCAAAAAACCCCGCACCATCAGGCGCGAGCCAAAGGCGTTTTCGACCGTGGTGGTCATTGACAACACGTTGCCATAGGCATCGACGATCGAGATATGCGAGGTGGATGGCAGTTCAATCGCCTCGTCATCGGCCCACAGCAGCGCATGGTCGAATTCGGGCGTGCCTGGGGCGGCCTCGGCCAAGGCATCCGCGCCTTGCAGCAATTCCGCCCGTTGTTTCAGATAGGCCGGATCGACCAGACCTTTGGTGGGCATCGGTACGTAATCGCTGTCGGCCATGTAACGGCCGCGATCCGCAAATGCCAGACGCGAGGCGTCGCCGATCAGGCGCCAGGATTCGGCATTGTCCGGGCCAAGGGCGGCGAGGTCAAAATGGTCCAGCTGGCCCAGGATCTGCCCTACAGTCAGCGCGCCTGACGAGGGCGGACCCATGCCACAGACGTCATGTGCCCGATAGGTTACACAAACAGGATCGCGTTCTCGCACCTGATACAGCGCCAAATCGCGCGCCGACAACACACCGGGGTTGCCAGGGGCCTGGTTGACAGTGCGCACAATGTCGGCGGCGATGGGGCCGGTATAGAACCCGGCAGGTCCAAGAACCGCCAGCGCGCGCAAGGTTGCGGCATAGTCCGGGTTGCGCAAATGGTCACCTGCTTGCAGCGCAACGCCGCCGGGCAGGAAATAATCTGCTGTTGTCGGGAAACGCCCCAAACGCTCGGCGTCACGCTCGACCAGATCGGCGAGGCGCGGTGAGACGGCAAATCCCTGTTCGGCATGGGTAATCCCCGCGCCAAACAGCCATTGCCACGGCATACGGCCCCAGCGGCGATGGGCGTCTGCCATCAAAGCAGGCGTGCCAGGTGTGCCCACAGAACGCCCGCCAACCACGGCATCAAAGAATTTCAGCGGTTCGCCGTTATCATCCTGAAACAACTGCGGCGTGGCCGCCAAAGGCGCGGTTTCGCGTCCGTCCAGCGTAATCAACTGCCCCGAGGCCGCATCGTACCAGATCAGAAAAGCACCGCCGCCAAGGCCCGAGGATTGCGGCTCGACCAGTCCCAGAACACTTTGCACAGCAACCATTGCATCTGCGGCACTACCGCCTGCGCGCAAAATCTCGGCCCCTGCCTGAACTGCCACCGGGTTAGCGGCGGCGATCATCCATTTTTGCGCCTCAACCGGATGCCCATCGGCCTTGGCCTGCAACGCGGCGGCAACTTCCGGCGAGGTGCTGGCAAACCCTGACGGGGTTGCGGATTCCGGGGCAACGTTGTCGGTTGACTGCTGCGCCCCAGCGGCATTGGCCAAGACCAATACACAGGCTAGAATAAATTTCTGCATCCGTTTCCCCCAAGTGATCGGATTATTTCAAATAATCCGGGCCGTTTTCTTTGAAAGAAAACGGGTTACAGCATCGCTGGCACCACCTGATCCGGTGGCCGGTGGCCGTCTTCGAATGTTTTGATATTGATGATGACCTTTTCGCCCATCTCAATCCGCCCTTCCAGCGTGGCCGAGCCCATATGCGGCAGCAGCACCACATTGGCCAACTCGCGCAGGCGAGGGTTGATGTCGGTGCCATGTTCGTAAACATCCAAGCCCGCACCGGCGATTTCGCCAGCGCGCAGCATCCGCGTCAGCGCGTTTTCGTCGATCACTTCGCCGCGTGACGTGTTGACGACCACCGCGCTGGGTTTCAGCAATTTCAACCGCCGCGCGTTCAGCAAATGAAAGGTGTTGGGCGTGGACGGGCAATTGACCGAAATCACGTCCATCCGCGCCACCATCTGATCCAGACTGTCCCAATAGGTGGCTTCCAGCGCATCCTCGACCTCGGGGCGCAGGCGTTTGCGGTTGTGGTAATGAATTTGCATGCCAAAGGCGGCGGCGCGGCGGGCGACGGCCTGACCAATCCGGCCCATGCCCAGAATACCCAGACGACGGCCGCCAACGCGACCACCCAGCAATGCGGTTGGGGCCCAGCCCTGCCAATCACCTTTGTTCATCACCGCCAACCCTTCGGGAATGCGGCGGGTGACGGCCAGGATCAACGCCATCGCCATATCCGCGGTATCGTCGGTCAGAACACCCGGGGTATTTGACACCAGAATGCCACGCTGGCGCGCTGTGGCAACATCAATATGGTCAACCCCGGCGCCATAATTGGCGATCAATCGCAAGCCCTGGCCCGCCTGCGCAATCAGCCCTGCATCAATCTTGTCGGTGACAGTTGGCACCAGAATATCGGCGCTGCGCACAGCTGCTGTCAGCTCTGATCGCGTCATCGGCGCGTCATCTTCACGCAATGTAACGTCGAAAAGTTCACTTAGCCGGGTCTCGACCTCGTCGGGCAACCGTCGCGTCACAACAACACTCAGACGTTCTCTTGGCAAATCCGCTCTCCAATCGCTTTTCAAACTGCCCCGCGTCGTGGCATCGTGGCGCAGGAACAGGCGGGGCACAAGAACCCCACGCGTAAAAGGCGCAGCCTTTTTCAGTATAAGACGATCAGGCAGGCAAAGAGTGACAGTTTCAATAAAAACAGGGTGCCGCATTCTGGCGGTCATGGTGGCGTTTGCGCTTGCAGGTGCCGCGCAGGTACAAGCACAGGAAAAACGCGGGCCGGTGACCAATTTGCCGATGCCGCGATATGTGTCGATGAAATCCAGCGAAGGCAATGTGCGACGCGGCCCGTCGCTGACGCACCGGATCGACTGGGTGTTCAAGCGCCGCGACATGCCGTTGCAGATCACCGCAGAACATGGCCATTGGCGCCGGGTTCAGGACCGTGATGGCGCGGGCGGCTGGGTGCATTACGCGCTGTTATCCGGCGTGCGCACGGTGTTGATCGAACAGGACATGATGCCGGTTTACAACCGCCCCGACATACAATCGCCTGTGACGGCAGCGTTCGAACTGGGTGTGGTCGCGCGGCTAGGCGAGTGTGAAGGCCAATGGTGCCGGATCACCGCCGGAGGGTATCGCGGCTGGGCCAGAAAGGACCGCCTGTGGGGGGTCAGCCCGGAAGAGCTGCGCGACTGACAGGGTGATTGGTCACGGCCTTGGCGATTTTGCAAAATGGAGAATTTGATGCGTAGGGTGTGCATTTTGCGCACCTTTCGCGCATGGTGCGCAAAATGCACACCCTACGGCTGGCTTCGAGTCAGGCGCTCTGCCACTGAGAACACCACACCTTTACCGGCCAGCCTACCTATCGCGTCCGATCAATAAACGCGTTTGTCAGTTCCACCAGTTCCACCCCGACATCCTCCTGCAGGAAATGCCCGGCCTTGGGCAGGATGGTATGCGGCTGGCCTTTTGCCCCCGGAAGCGTCTGAAACGTCTTATCAACCCCGGCCATTATCATGTCATCAGCGCCAAAGGCAGTCAGCACCGGCGTGTCAAGGCCGCGCAGAACCTTCCAGGCCTGACGATTGGAGTCCGACGCCGGGTCATCGGGCTGGGCTGGCACCAGCATCGGAAATTGCCGCGCCCCAGCCAGATAGCTGTCATCCGGGAAAGGGGCGTCATAGGCGGCGATCTCATCCTCTGTCAGCTTGCCGGTTGTGCCGCCATACACAATGCGCCCCGCATGAAATTCGGGCGCTGTCTGGCTGTACGCGCGCCAGCTTTCAAATGCTTTGCCCATCGGCTGGTCGCCGGTTGGCAGCGCGGTGTTGGCGACAACGATGCGGGCAAAGCGGTCCGGCATATCGGCCCACAGGCGCAAGCCGATCAGCCCGCCCCAGTCCTGACAAACCAGCGTGATGCCGCGCAGATCAAGCTGGGTCAGCACCGACGTCATCCAGTCCACATGCCGCTGATAGGTATAATCGCCGCGCTCGGTCGGCTTGTCGGATTTGCCGAACCCCACCAGATCGGGGGCAACCACCCGTTGGACTTTGGCGGTAAAGCGCGGGATCATGTGGCGGTACAGATAGGACCACGAGGGTTCGCCATGCATCAGCAATACCGGCGCCGCGTCGCCCGGGCCTTCGTCCAGATAATGCACCCGAAGGTCGCCACCTTCGGTATCGTCCACGGTCAGGTAGCTTGCCGCAAAGGCGTAATCCTTTAGCCCCATGAACCGATCGTCCGGTGTGCGCAGTGCTTTCATTTCTATCCCTCCCGATACCCTGACAGGGACCCTAGCATTCACCCCTGTTGTTGCTAGTCTTGATTTCGATGTTCAAACACCCAAAGGGAACCCGCCATGCAAGCTGCCACCTATACCGCCTTTGGCCCAGCCAGCGATGTTCTGCGCCTGCAAGAGATCGACAACCCCCTGCCCGGCCCCGGCGAAGTGCGGGTTGATCTGGCCTATTCCGGGGTCAACCCGTCGGACGTCAAGGCACGGGCCGGGGCGCGGGCGGGGGTGACAGATCTGCCATTTCCGCTGATCATCCCGCATAGCGACGGGGCCGGGGTGATCTCGGCCGTGGGCGATGGGGTGGCGGCGGACCGCGTTGGGCAACGGGTGTGGATCTGGAACGGTCAGTGGCAACGCCCCTTTGGCACAGCGGCGCAACAGATCACCCTGCCCGCCGATCAGGCAGTGCCTTTGCCGGACAAGACCAGCATGGCAACCGGGGCCAGTCTGGGCATTCCCGGGCTGACCGCCTGTTTCACGGTGTTCAATGGCGGTGATGTCACGGGTCAGACGGTGTTGGTGCAGGGCGGCGCGGGCACTGTTGGCTATCTGGCGGTGCAACTGGCCAAATGGGGTGGGGCGCGGGTGATCGCCACGGCGCGCGGCGCCGGGTTGGACCGGGTGCGCGCGGCGGGGGCGGATGTGGCGCTGGACTATGCAGATCCCGATCTGGCGGCGCAGATTCTGGCGGCCAATGATGGCGCGCCGGTGGATCAGATTGTTGAGGTAGAGTTTGGCAAGAACGTCGCCATCAACGCCGAAGTGATTGCCGCAAATGGTCGGATCACTGCCTATGGCTCCGCCAAGGACATGACGCCAGTGCTGCCGTTCTATCCGCTGATGTTCAAGGCGATAACGCTGAAAGTCGCGCTGGTTTACATCCTGACGCCATCGCAGCGCGCCGATACCGAACAGCGCCTGGATGCGGCCCTGCGTGCGAGCGCTTTGGACTGCCCGGTCGAGCAGGTTTTTGAGCTGGCCGATTGCGCCGCAGCACACAGGGCGGTCGAGGCCGGGGGGCGCAGTGGCGCTATTCTGGTGCGGACGGGCGATGACCCGGACGCGTGATGGGTCATGCGTATTTATAGCCCGACAGAGAGAATTCGCCGATAAGAGCCGCCACCCTGAAAGACGCATCCAGCTTGGCGGCGATTTCGATCGAAGTCTGGCTGGGGACTTATATTCGCCACGGGGTCAGCGGATTCTTTGCCGATTACGCATTGTCAGAATTCACCGCAGAAAAGGTCGCGGCCATATTGGATGACCCTTCGGAAACGGTGATCGTGTCAGAAAACCGCGATGGCATCGACGGGTTCGCCCGGATCAGCTGGGACCAAAAGGCATCGGTTGCCGGATGCAGCGATGTTGAGATCACCACGCTTTACGTGCAGCCGCGCCATCAAGGGCGCAAAATCGGACAAAAGCTGCTGCAAGAGGTGCTGGCCCTTTGCCAGTCCCGGCAGGTTTCGCACCCGGCGCTGACCGCAAATTCCGAAAACACCCGCGCCATAGAATTCTACCAGAAAAACGGCTTTGTCATTGCCGGTCAAACCCATTTTCGCATTCAGGATCAAGGGTATCTGAACGAGGTGCTGGTGTTCAATCCAACGCCCAAGACCAGCGCACCCAAAGGCGGCTGACCTGTTGGCCGGCAGAGCGGGTGCAAAACCTAAGAATGGCAGCTGGGTTGAAAGGGCTCGGGGTTCTGCCTGGCGGCAGTCGCTATTGGCTGATTTAGAGCGACGAATTACGGTTCTGCGCATTTCTACGACATTTGTGTGCGACGCAGCATCGGGCTCGAGGGGCGGAGAGCGGGCATTCACTGCTCCGAGCATGAACGACTGCAGTGCGGACAAAGTGTGAATTCGCTGCAACCCCACCAATGGCAGCTTCACGGCCGCCGTTCAACAAACGGTTGTTTTTGGAACGCTAAAAATCCTAAAGCGGACAAAGTGAGCCTTCGCACCGGTCGCATCAATGTCCGCTTTCTAATATTTAACTCATTTTGAACCGCCCCACCGCGGCGAATTTATCTGCCTTGCACCACTTCGGCAAACCACGAGGCACCATACGCCAATGCCTCGTCATTAAAATCAAACCAAGCACTATGAAGAATACATGCATCTTCGTCAGACCCGTTGCCGATCCAACCATAACAACCCGGACGGTCCTCCAACATGAACGCGAAATCCTCAACGATCATGGTTTGGGGCGGTGACGCCTCTACTGTGTCGAACACTTTACGAGCTGATGCCAATGCCCGATCAGCGGCTCCGTGGTCGTTCACCAGCGTTGGATACTGGCGTTCATAACGCACCGACGCTTCCGCGCCAGTCGTCTTGCAAACCCCCTCGACAATAGTGCGCAAGGAAGGCTCGGCCTGCGCCCGCGCCTCTGGATGAAACGCTCGAACTGTACCGCGCAAGACGACTTCGTTGGGCGATACGTTATAGGCATCGCCCCCATGTATTTGTGTTGTCGAGACAACGATTGCATGGAGCGGGTCAGTTTGCCGTGCTGCGATCTGTTGAAGTGCTACGGTGATTTGTGCGGCTGTCAGGACAGTATCCGCACCGCGATGGGGTTGTGCTGCGTGCATGCCTTTGGACCGGATCGTAATTTCATACCCGTCACCTGATGCCATCATCGGTCCACCTTTGGCTGCAAATGTACCAATCGCCATGCCGGGCCAGTTGTGCATCCCGTAAATTTCATCGCATGGGAATTTTTCAAATAATCCCTCGCGCATCATCCGCGCCGCGCCGCCGTCTTCGCCACCCATTTCTTCGGCAGGCTGGAAGATAAAGACGACCTTTCCTGCAAAAGCACGATCTTGTGCCAGATGTCGTGCGGCACCAAGCAACATGGTGGTGTGTCCATCATGACCACAGGCGTGCATAACACCCGCATTGATGGACCGATGCGGCGTGTCGTTTTTTTCTTCGATTGCGAGCGCATCCATATCTGCGCGCAGGCCAATCGTAGGACCGTCGCCTTTGCGTCCTTTAAGCACGCCAACGACGCCAGTTTCGCCGATGCCTGTTGTCACTTCGATACCAAATGATTCCAGTTTCTCGGCCACGAATGCGGCCGTTTCATACTCCTGATAGGACAGTTCAGGATTTGCATGAAGATGACGTCGCCATGCGGTCATGTCATCGGCGAAGGCGGCAATCGAATTTAGAACAGGCATGATTTAATCCCAAAATAAAAATTATGTGTCTAGAACGGCAAGTGTGTCGTCTCGCGCCGAGACGAGATGGGCCGTTAGTATGTCTTGAGCAACTTCGAGATTTCCTGTGCGGCAAGCCGACAGCAAAGCATGGTGTTCGGCATCGGATTGATCCGTACGTGTGTCGATGGAAAGGGCGACAATTTCAGCCCGTACACCCCGCTTGGTCAGGCCGGAAATTGTATTCAACAGCAGGTCTCTGTCGCATGGCGCGTAAAGCACCATGTGGAACGCCGCGTTCTCCTGGCCGAGTGCCAGCGAATTATTTGTCTGTTCAGCCCGGTCGAGTGCCATTTCTGCTTCGGCCCAGACACGCTTGTCATGATTTTTAAACGCTGCCGCAAGCGCGATTGGCTCCAACGCCAACCGCATATCGAAAAGGTCGCGGATATCGCCAGCAAGGATGGGTGCCGCACGCGCTCCGCGATTGGCGTCGTAAGTGACAAGGCCCTCGCCTGCGAGTTGATGGAGGGCTTGCCGCACAGGGGTGCGTGACACTGCAAGCTCTGCTGCAATCAAATCTTGTCGGATAGGCTGATCGGGACTTATCGCGCCATCCAAAATTTGAACGCGTAGATGGTCGATCACTATTTCGGATGAATTTTTCATTATTGTATCCAATATAATAAATTGGATGCAGTCAACTTGTTTGACAGGCAATATCAGACATAGTGGAAAAAGCAGTCATCTGTGTATTGTGCAGCATCCGCCACTTTGGGCTCGTTCCTGCCGTTCGCTGCGCTTTGGTCGAAGGTCCGGACTGGGCCGGGCGCGACGGTTGAGGCTGCTCCGACGAAGGTCTGGAAAGTCCTGTCTTTCGCCAATTGGACAGTATGATCAAGTGGGTCTTGATCCTAGGCAATAACTTTTGTGGCTTCCACCCGCACCGCTGAATATTTGAACTCGGGGATTTTCCCGAACGGGTCCAGCGCGGCATTGGTCAGCAGGTTGGCCGCCGCCTCGACAAAGGCAAAGGGCAGGAACACGTTGTCCTGTGCCACCGCGCGGTCCGCGCGCACCATCACCGAAATACTGCCGCGCCTCGTGGACAGGCGAACCGTACCCCCCGGCTCGACGCCCATCTTGCGCAGGGTGGCCGGGTGCATGGAACAATTCGCCTCGGGCTCCATCGCGTCCAAAACCTTTGCCCGCCGGGTCATGGAGCCAGTGTGCCAATGTTCCAACTGCCGCCCCGTGATCAGCACAAACGGATAATCGCTATCGGGCACTTCGTCCGGGGCAATGATGTCAGCCGGGGTAAAGCGCGCGCGCCCTTGCGCGCGGGGAAAGCCATCGCCAAACACAATCGGCTGGCCAGGGTCTGTAGGGCTTAGCGACGGATAGGTGACGGCGGCCTGTTCCAGCCGCTCCCAGGTGATGTTGTCAAGTGACGCCATGTTCAGCTTCATCTCGGCAAAAACCTGAGACGGGTGGGTATAGGACCAGTCCAGCCCCAGCCGCTTGGCCAGTTCGGTCTCGATCCACCAGTCTTCGCGCGCGTCCCCCGGCGGGGCCAAGGCGGGGCGGCCCATTTGCACCTGACGGTTGGTATTGGTGACAGTGCCGGTCTTTTCCGCCCAGGCGCTGGCGGGCAGGATCACATCGGCATAGTTGGCGGTTTCGGTCAGGAAGATATCCTGCACCACCAGGTGTTCCAATTTGGCCAAGGCATTGCGGGCATGACCAACGTTCGGGTCCGACATGGCCGGGTTTTCACCAAGGATATACATGCCGCGAATGTGGTCCGCGTGGATCGCATCCATGATCTCGACCACCGTGAGGCCCTTTTCAGCGCTGAAATCATCGCTGCCCCAGACCGAGGTAAAGGCGGTGCGGATTTCGGCATCAGTCACCGACTGATAATCCGGCAGGAACATCGGGATCAGCCCGGCATCGGACGCGCCCTGCACGTTATTCTGGCCGCGCAACGGGTGCAGGCCCGCACCCGGTTTGCCAACATTGCCGGTCATCAGCGCCAACGAGATCAGGCAGCGGGAATTGTCAGTGCCGTGGATATGCTGGCTTATGCCCATACCCCAAAAGATCATGCCCGCCTTACCAGCGGCAAAGGTGCGGGCCACATCACGCAGCACATCGGCATCAACACCACAGATTGGCGCCATTTTCTCGGGCGCATAATCCGCCAAATGCGCCTTCATCGCTTCCCAGTTTTCGGTGTAGCTGTCGATATAGGCCTGATCATACAGGCCCTCTTCGGCGATCACGTGCATGATGGCGTTCAGCATGCTGACATCGCCGCCGGGTTTGAATTGCACCCGATGCGTGGCAAACCGGCCAAGGCCAACGCCGCGCGGGTCCATCACGATCAGCTTGCCACCGCGTTTGACGAATTGTTTGAAAAAGGTCGCCGCGACGGGATGATTTTCTACCGGGTTACAGCCGATGACAATCGCCACATCGGCATTTTCAATCTCGTTAAACGTCGCCGTCACTGCGCCTGAACCGACGTTTTCCATCAGCGCCGCCACGGATGACGCATGGCAAAGCCGGGTGCAGTGATCGACATTGTTATGGCCAAAGCCCTGGCGGATCAGTTTCTGAAACAAATACGCCTCCTCGTTGGAGCATTTGGCCGACCCAAATCCCGCCACCCTTGTGCCGCTATCATCCCGCAACCGGGCCAGACCGCCCGCAGCGGCATCCAATGCCTCGTCCCACGTTGCTTCGCGGAAATGGGTCACCGGATTGCCGGGGTCGACATTCAGCCCCTTGGCGGGGGCGTCGTCGCGCCGGATCAGCGGTTTGGTCAGGCGGTGCGGGTGGTCGACATAGTCGAACCCAAACCGGCCTTTGACACACAGGCGGTTTTCATTGGCCGGGCCGTTGATGCCGTCGACCGAGACGATCTTGTTGTCCTTGACCTTGAAACTCAGCTGACAGCCGACGCCGCAGAACGGGCAGATGCTGTCAACGGCGCGATCAAAGGCCTTGCTGTCGCCCGCTTGGGCGTCGTCCAGCAGGGTGGCAGGCATCAGTGCACCCGTCGGGCAGGCCTGAACGCATTCACCGCAGGCAACACAAGTGCTGTCGCCCATCGGGTCGTCCAGGTCAAAGGTGATCTGCGCGTTGCGCCCCCGGCCAGACAGGCCGATCACGTCATTCACCTGCACGTCGCGGCACGCGCGGACGCACAGGTTGCACTGGATGCAAGCGTCCAGATTGACCCGCATCGCCACATGGCTGGCATCCAGCAGCGGGATACTGTCCGGTGTCGTCTTGGGAAAGCGGCTGTGGGTGATGCCGTTCAATTCCGCCATGTCGTGGAAATGCGATGACGCATCATGCGCCACATCCGGCTGATCGGTGACCAACAGTTCTATCACCAGCGCGCGGGCTTGCTCGGCACGGGCGGAATCGGTTTTCACCACCATACCACCGGCGGCGGGGCGGATGCAGGACGCGATCAGGGTGCGTTCGCCTTCGACCTCGACCATGCAGGCGCGGCAATTGCCGTCGGGCGCGTAGCCCGGTGCCGGTTTGTGGCACAGATGCGGGATGGTCA
>JBLINN010000056.1:0-16364 GCA_047639325.1 Paracoccaceae bacterium
ATCTATCAGATCGATTTCGTCCGTGAAACGCAGATCTGGCAGGTCGATCTGAATGGTGAGCATCTGTATTTTCACCGGACATTCTGTTTCCTGATTGATCCCTACACCTAGAAATTTCGCGATTTTGAATTCGAGCATGGGTTCACCTTTACCTACAATCTGACCGCCCGGGTGACGCTGGAAAAGCGGGCCGGGAAATTTCAGGTCAAATCGGGCGAGGCGCTTTCGGCCACCAGCGACGGCAGCGTCCTGATCCTGCACTGGCCCTATCACGCGCCGGTCGCCAGTGTGAAATCGACCTTTGCGATGCAATGCGCGCCGGGTCCGCGCAAGACGGCATGTGAACGAAGCAAGACGGAAGAGGCCAATTTCGCCTATCAGGACCAGAAGTTTTTCGAACGGGCCCGCTTTCACCCGCTGCCGTTGAAAGAGGCGCAATTGCAGCCAAACGAGGACGACAAGGTTGCTGCCGGGTATCTGTCGCGGCTGCATTGTCAATATTACATCACGCGCGTCAAATGACGCTGCGGGCCAACCAAAAACCTGCGCGACAAAACAGGCGGTTCTATCCCGGGTGCAATTGGATTATGCGACGCACAACATCTGACACAGGACCAAGGACGTTCCCATGACCCAAGCCCATCCGATACGCCGCGCGCTTTTATCCGTTTCCGACAAAACCGGTCTGGTTGACCTGGGGCAGGCACTGGTCGCGCGTGGGGTTGAATTGCTAAGCACCGGGGGCACCGCCAAGGCGTTGCGCGACGCGGGGCTAGCTGTGCATGATGTGGCCGAGGTAACGGGCTTTCCCGAGATGATGGATGGCCGGGTGAAAACCCTGCATCCGATGGTGCATGGTGGGTTATTGGCGCTGCGCGACAATGAGGATCATCAGGCGTCGATGGCCGAACATGGCATAGCGGCGATCGACCTGTTGGTGGTCAATCTGTATCCGTTCGAGGCGACAGTGGCGGCGGGTGCCGATTATGACACCTGCATCGAGAACATCGACATTGGCGGCCCGGCGATGATCCGTGCGGCGGCCAAGAACCACGCGTTTGTGTCTGTGGTGGTGGATGTCGAAGATTACGACAAGTTGGTGGGTGATATGGACCAGCATGATGGCGCGACCTGCCCGAAGTTTCGCAAGAAACTGGCGCAGACCGCCTATGCGCGCACAGCGGCCTATGATGCGGCTGTGTCCACCTGGATGGCCGACGCGATTGGTGTCGAGGCCCCGCGCCGTCGGGCAGTGGCCGGGACATTGGCGCAAACCCTGCGCTATGGCGAGAACCCGCATCAAAAAGCGGCGTTTTATACAGATGGCAGCACGCGCGCCGGGGTGGCCACCGCGCAGCAGCATCAGGGTAAAGAGCTGAGCTATAACAACATCAACGACACTGACGCGGCATTTGAGCTGGTGAGTGAATTTGGCCCCGAGAACGGCCCAGCTTGTGCGATCATCAAGCATGCCAATCCGTGTGGCGTGGCCACCGGGGCGACGTTGAAACAGGCCTACGTCCGGGCGTTTGATTGCGACCGCACCAGTGCCTTTGGCGGGATCATCGCGCTGAATCAGGTGTTGGACGGCGAAACGGCGCGGGAAATTACCGGGATATTCACCGAAGTTGTGATCGCACCGGGCGCTGATGCCGAGGCTATGAGTATTTTTGCCAAGAAAAAGAACCTTAGGTTGCTGACCACCAATGGGCTGGCTGATCCGTTTGCTGCGGCGCGCACGTTCCGGCAGGTTTCGGGTGGCTTTTTAGTTCAGGACAAGGATACCGGGCATATTTCCGCCGATGATCTGAAGGTGGTGACCAAGCGTGCGCCCACGGACGCTGAACTGGCTGATTTGCTGTTTGCATGGACCGTGGCCAAACATGTGAAATCCAACGCCATCATCTATGTCAAAGACGGTGCTACCGTTGGTGTTGGCGCGGGCCAGATGAGCCGGGTGGATTCCACCCGTATCGCCGCGCGCAAGGCGCAGGATATGGCCGATGCCATGGGGCTGGCGGCGCCGATGACCCAGGGCAGCGTTGTGGCGTCTGATGCGTTTTTCCCCTTTGCTGATGGCCTGATCACCGCAGCCGAGGCCGGGGCGACGGCGCTGATTCAGCCGGGCGGATCAATGCGCGATGACGAAGTGATTGCGGCGGCGGATGAGGCCGGGTTGGCGATGGTGTTTACCGCCATGCGCCATTTCCGGCACTGATCGCGATGCGGATGGGATTGTTGATCTGGGCCATGTTTTGGGCCTTTCTGATCGACCAGATCAGTAAATACGTGGTGGTCCACTGGATGGATCTGGCGCGGGTGCGGGCGATTGACGTTCTGCCGCCATTCCTGAACCTGCGCTATGGCGAGAACCGGGGCATCAATTTTGGCCTGTTTAACGGCGACACCGATTGGGTCCGCTGGATTTTGATCGGGTTTTCGCTGTTGGTGGTCGCGTCGGTCTATTACTGGGTGCATCGCTGGCACCCGTCGCGGCGGATGCAGCTGTCGGCTGGTTTGTTGATCGGTGGAGCGCTGGGCAACGTGGTGGACAGGCTGGTTTACGGCTATGTTCTGGACTTTCTGAACATGTCCTGCTGCGGTTTAGACAACCCGTTTGTGTTCAATATCGCCGATGTATTCATCTTTGTTGGGGCCATCGGGCTGATTTTGTTCGATAGCGGCTCCAGTTTCGGGAAAAAGGCTGCGTGACCTTGACCGGCAAATGCGCTAAAAGCGCGTAAAACAGGGCAAATGCGCTAAAAGCGCGTAAGATAGGCAGGAGAGTAACCATGCGGATACCGCTGGGTGCGATCATATTGATAGGGTTGGTGGCTGTGGCAGGTTGCTCGGAAAAGGGTTTGCGCGATTTGCGGCCCAACGGCCCCGGGCCGGATGAATTCATGATTTTGCCAAACAGGCCGCTGACGGCCCCCAAGGATTATCAGGTTTTACCTGCCCCAACCCCTGGTGGGGGCAATCTGGTGGATCCGCAGCCACAAGCCGACGCGGTTGTCGCTTTGGGTGGCAAGGCGTCGGCGTTGACGCCGGGTGCTGTGCCTGCTGCTGATAGTGCGTTGGTCAGCCGGGCCACCCGATACGGCGTGCCTGCAAATACAAGGGTCGCGCTGGCCCAAGAGGATGCCAAGTTCCGCAAACGGCAATCGGTGATGACCCGGATACGTCTGTTCCCGGTGGATCGCTATGAACAGGCGTACCGGCGCGAGGCGCTTAACCCGTTTGACATAACCAACCGGTTCCGGCGCTCGGGCTTTGGCACGCCGACCTCTCCGCCAGCAAGTGAATAACCGACCTCACGATTTCGCAATGTATGCTTGAACCCTGCGGAAGAGACCACAGGTTGATCTGTAATTGGATGGAGGAAACCTGATGATCCGGGCTTTTGCACTACTTGGAGCAGTTTTGGCGACGGCGCTGCCGGCGACCGGCCAAAGTGTCAACGAGGCTGTTAGCAGTTTCGCGCTGGACAATGGCATGCAGGTGATTGTGGTCGAAGACCACCGCGCGCCAGTGTTGCAGCATATGGTCTGGTATCGGGCCGGGTCAGCGGACGAGCCGCGCGGTGAATCTGGTGTGGCGCATTTCCTGGAGCATTTGCTGTTCAAGGCCACCGACACGATGGAGGCTGGCGAATTGTCGGCCACCGTGGCGGCCAATGGTGGGCGCGACAATGCCTTTACCAGCCACGATTATACCGCCTTTTTCCAGCGCGTCGCTGCCGACCGGCTGGAACTGATGATGCGGATGGAATCCGACCGTATGGTCAACATCCGCCTGACCGAGCGTGACATCGAGACAGAGCGCAATGTGATCCTGGAAGAACGCAACCAGCGGGTTGAGAATAACCCACGCGGGCTGTTCGGCGAACAGATGAACGCGGTGCAATATTACAACCACCGCTATGGCGTGCCGGTGATTGGCTGGAAGCACGAGATGGAAGCGCTGAGCCTGGACGACGCGATGTCGTATTACAGCACCTATTATGCGCCTAATAACGCAATTCTGGTGGTATCGGGCGATGTCGACCCGCAAGAGGTACGGCGTCTGGCGGATAAATATTACGGTGTGATCCCGGCCAATCCGGATTTGCCAGACCGGACCCGCACGCAAGAGCCGCCGCAAACCGCCGCGCGGCGCATCACCTTCAAGGATGCGCGTGTGGCGCAGCCGTATGTCAGCCGGTCCTATCTGGCACCGGAACGCGACAGCGGTGCGCAGGAAAAGGCAGCGGCCTTGTATCTGTTGGCTGAAATTCTGGGCGGCGGCACCACGTCTTTTCTGACCGAACGCTTGCAGTTCGACACGCAAGTCGCGGTTTATTCCGGGGCGTTTTACAGCGGTCAATCGCTGGACGACACAACCTTTGACATGATCGTTGTGCCTGCCGAAGGCGTGACGCTGACCGAGGTCGAGGATGCGATGGATGCCGCATTGGTGGCGTTTATTGAAACCGGGGTTGATGCGGACCAACTGGACCGGATCAAGATGCAGCTGCGCGCCTCGCAAGTCTATGCGCGTGACAACGTCGATGGGATTGCCAACCGCTATGGCCGGGCGTTGGCCAGTGGGCTGACGGTGCAGGATGTGCAGGCATGGCCCGATATTTTGCAGGCAGTGACGGGCGAGGATATCATCGCCGCCGCGCGCGATGTTCTGGTGCCGGAAACATCGGTGACCGGCTGGTTGATGCGCGATCAGGAGATGACACAATGAATCGTCTATTCGCAATCTTGACGGCCTTCGTTCTGGCCCTGCCCGCCGCTGCCGAGGTGCAGATCAAAGAGGTGACCACGCCCGCAGGTATCACCGCCTGGCTGGTCGAGGATCACTCGATTCCTTTCACCGCGCTGGAACTGCGGTTTCGCGGTGGCACGTCGCTGGACACCCCGGGCAAGCGCGGCGCGATCTATCTGATGACCGCGCTGCTGGAAGAAGGGGCGGGCGATCTGGATGCACGTGCCTATGCGCGCGATCTGGAATCGCTGGCGGCGTCATTCAAGTATAACGCCAGCGACGATTCCGTGTCGATCTCGGCCAAGTTTCTGACGGAAAACCGTGATGCCGCGATGGCGCTGCTGCGCGACACTATCCACCATCCCCGGTTCGATCCCGAAGCGATTGACCGGGTGCGGGGGCAGATTGTGTCAAGTCTGATGTCGGACGCGCAAGACCCGGACTGGATGGCGCGGTCTTCGTTTTCGCGGATGGCGTTTGGCGATCACCCCTATGGCAGCGAAGGCGAGGGCACGGTTGAAACCGTATCGGGTCTGACGCGAGACGACATGCTGGAGGCGCAAAGCGCGGTGCTGGCGCGGGACCGGATGTATGTGGGTGCGGTGGGCGATATCTCGCCCGAGGAGTTGGGCGCATTGGTGGATCAGTTACTGGCCGATCTGCCCGCCACTGGCGCGCCTATCCCCGGCCCGGCAGATGTGCAGATTAAGGGCGGTGTGACGGTCGTTGAATTTGACACGCCGCAATCGGTGGCGATGTTTGGCCAGCGCGGGATTGACCGGGATGACGACGATTTCTTTGCCGCTTATGTGCTGAACCACATTCTTGGTGGTGGGTCATTTGAAAGCCGTCTGATGGACGAGGTGCGCGAGAAACGCGGGCTGACCTATGGGGTTTATTCCTATCTTGTCCCCAAGGATCTGGCGGCGGTTTATATGGGCAGTGTGTCATCGGCCAATGACCGCATCGCCGAGGCCATCGCGGTGATCCGGGATGAGTGGCAAAAGATGGCATCCACCGGTGTGACCGAACAGGAATTGCAGGATGCCAAGACCTATCTGACGGGGGCCTATCCGTTGCGGTTTGACGGCAATGGCCAGATCGCCAACATCATGGTTGGCATGCAGATGCAAGACCTGCCCATCGACTATATCTCTACCCGCAATAACAAGGTCGAGGCGGTGACGCTGGAAGATGTGAACCGGGTGGCCGCCGAATTGCTGGACCCGGATGGGCTGCAATTCATCGTTGTTGGCAAGCCCGAAGGGTTGGGGACCGCCACGGATTGATCAGGATTGATATCCGGGCGCGGGCCAATGCCGCGCCCAGGGTCTGGCCCTATTCAACCGGGTGAAAGTCAAACCCGCTATCGGCGAAAAAGAAGAAAGCGCAGGGGTCGTCTGAGATGCAGGCGGTCGAGTGTTTGACGCCTGCCGGGACATACCAATAGGATCCGGGCGCCATCTGTGGTGGCGTCTGTTCGCCATCAAACGGGTTGGTCATCACGCCTTGCAGGACAACCCCGTGATAGGCACCGGTATGGGTGTGGACCCCGGCGTCGAAATTGGCCGGGAATTTCCCGAATGTCCCATGCGCGCCCTTGGTCAGCGCGCCAAAGGCATCGGCCATCTGAATGGCGGGGTTCAGGTTGAAATAGTCCAGTTTCTCGGCAGGGACGACCACCGGTTTGGTGGGGTCAAAATCGCCCGCGCCAACCGGGCCGGCGGCTGCAAAGGTCAGGGCGGCGAGGGTGAAAATGTGCAAAAGTTTCATTGGGTCAGGTCCTGTTTTGGTCAGTGTGGACGTACAGGCTAGGGCGTTTTATCTGGGCGCAGAATGACGCAAAATCCGGAATGACAAACCCATCGTCCGAAACCACCCCGGTTCTGATTGCGGGTCGTGGGTGGGTGTGAAAACACTGTTGTTAGGAACGGTGGACCCCAATGGCAGATGTAATCAGCGAAATCCTGAGGCGGGCGCGCCTGACTGGCTGCGTCTATTTTCAGCGAGATTTCTTTGCGCCCTGGTCGATGCGGATGGCCGATACCGGCTTTGCGCAGTTCCACGTGGTCACCAGCGGCGGCTGCGTTGTCGAGTCTGACGGGCAGGTCCGCAATTTGGGCACTGGTGATGTGGTGTTCTTTCCGCACGGGCAGGCGCATATCCTGTCTGACACGCTGGGGCGCGCGCCGGTTGAGGGCCCGGATTTTATGGCCTCGCTGGCCAGCAATGCACCGATGTTTGCGCAGGGGCATTCGCCGACGCGGATGATTTGCGGCCACTATGCGTATCGCGCTGACAACGCGCATCCGTTGCTGGATGATTTGCCCGAGACAATCCATGTGACGGCTGATCAGCTGGGGGGCAGTTCGGCGACGCCTGCGTTGTTGCAGCTGATCATGGGGGAATTGTCGCGTCAGGAGCCGGGGGTTGAAATCGCTGTTGAGCGGTTGGCCGAAGTGTTGTTGTTGCAGGTGTTGCGGGTGCATTATGACGCGCAAACTCACCCCGAGGGGTTTTTTGCCGGGTTACGGGATACGCGCCTTAGCCGGGCGATCTCCCGGATCCATGCGGATTATGCGCGGCCTTTGACATTGGCGGATCTTGCCACCAGTGCGGCGATGTCCCGGTCTGCGTTTGCGCAACATTTTTCGACCGTGGTGCGGATGTCGCCCATTGATTATTTGCAGCTGTGGCGGATGTTGGTGGCGCGGGATTTGCTGCAGTCAACCGACCGCCCAGTGTGCGATATTGCTGAAACCGTCGGCTATGGGTCGGACATATCCTTTTCCCGCGCCTATAAGCGCCGGTTTGGGGTGTCGCCTTCTTTTGCCAGATCAGACGCGGCGTCGGCTTTGGTGGACTGACTCCAACCTCTGTTGTCCAATTTTCCGACCTTCAGGTCAGCTTTTCTGCCAAAAACGCGGTTAGCGCCGCCCAGGCGCGGCGGTTCGACCTGTCATCATAAGCCAAGCCTCTTTCGGGGTCATTGGCGTGGGGATTGGTGAAACTATGCCCGGTTTTACCAAAGGCCAGAACCTGCCAGTCTTCGCAGACCGCATCCAGTTCTTGCGTCAGCGCAACCAGCTGGTCAGGTGTGGCCAGCGGATCGGCCCAGCCATGCAGAGCCAGAACCGAGGCTATCATGGCGCGCGCCTCGCCCGGTGGTCGGTCAAAAACCCCATGGATCGGGACGACCCCACACAGGTCGGCGCCGCTGCGCGCCAGATCCAGCACCGCTTTGCCACCCAGACAGTATCCGATAGCGGCTGTCCGGTCCGGGTCTACCTGGGCCTGCGATTTCAGCGCGCTCAGCGCGGCGTTCATACGGTGTGCTAACGCAGGCCGCTGCGCCATAAGCGCCTGCATCAGGGCCGAGGATTCTTGCATGGTTTCGACGCGCTGCCCGTCGCCATAATAGTCTACCGCCAGTGCGACGTATCCCAAGGCTGCCAGCTGTTCGGCCTGTTCAATCTCGAACGGTCCCAGCCCGCCAAACGCCGGGGCCACCAGAACGCCGGGGCGCGGGGTGGTTACGTTTGCATCCCAGATCAACTGGCCAATACAGGTGACGCCCCCTGCCTGATAGCTCAGTGGTTCGCGCATCAGATTATTCACCATAGGGCACCCATATATTCTTGACCTCGGTCGCCGCCGTCAAAAAGGGGCGCATATTGGGCGCAGACCAGTCATAGGCGTGGCTGTTATTGACCCAAGTGCGTTTCAGATTACCAGCTGAGGCGTTCTCGATGTCTGCTGACAGGTCGCTGGACGAAAAGCTCCAGACTGCATCTACGTTCAGATGCGCGGCCAGTGCGGGGGCGATGTCGGCATGGCTGCCGGTCAGGATGTTGACGACGCCGCCGGGCACGTCGGACGTGTCCAGCACCTGATAGAAATCGGTGGCCGCCAGCGGGAATGGGTCGCTGGCCGCCAGCACCACCCGGTTGCCCATGGCAATTGCTGGCGCCATCACCGAAACTAACCCCAACAGCGGCGCGTCATCGGCGCATAATGCGCCGATAATGCCAACCGGTTCTTTCATCGCCAATGCCACGCCGCGGATCGGCACGCTGTGCACCTGACCGTCATATTTGTCGGCCCAGGCGGCGGCGGTGAACAGGCGTTGAACGGACGCCTCGACCTCTTTGCCGCCTTGGCGTTTGCCGGTCATCGTATTGATACGGTCGGCAAACTCACCCGCGCGCGCCGATAGGTTCTCGGCGATGTAATACAGGATCTGCGCCCGCAGATGCCCGGTGGTCTTGCCCCATCCGGCGGCACCCAGCGCGGCCTCGACTGCGTTGCGCACGTCCTTGCGGCTGGCTAGGCCGATATGGCCCAGTAGGTGGCCGTTTTTGCCAAATACAGCGCGCGAATAGCCACTGTCAGGGCGCGCTTGTTTGCCGCCGACATACATCTTGGCGGTGCGATCAATCGGATCGGCGGGCCCGTCACTGCCCGGCATCGGCTCGATCCGGGGCAGCGATTTGGCTTTACCCTTGGGCCGCGTATAGGCCGCCAGCCCTTCCCAACCGCCTTCCCGGCCAAAGCCGCTTTCGCGCACGCCGCCGAACCCGGCAGCGGCGTCGAACAGGTTGGTGGCATTGACCCAGACCACCCCGGCGACCAGCTTGGGCGCGATATCCAGCGCCAGATTGACGTTTTCCGTCCACACCGTCGCCGCCAGCCCATAACGCGTGTTGTTGGCCAAGGCGACCGCCTCACCCGGGGTGCGGAAGGTGGTGGCGACCAGAACCGGGCCAAAGATTTCTTCCTGCATCAGCGTGTCAGACGGCGCCAGCCCGGTGATCAGGGTCGGGCGATAGAAACAGCCCCCCGACGGCAGGTCCACAGCGGCCTGATGCATTTGACCGGCGGTGTTTGCGGCGACCATGTCAGTGATGGATTGCAACTGAACCGGGTCGACAATAGCGCCGACATCAATGCACTTGTCCAGCGGATCACCAATGCGCAGCTTGTCCATCCGGTCGCGCAGGCGGGCGTAGAACGTATCAGCGATGCTTTCCTGCACCAGCAACCGCGACCCGGCGCAACAAACCTGTCCCTGATTGAACCAGATAGCATCCACCAGCCCTTCGACAGCGCTGTCGATATCGGCGTCATCAAACACGATATAGGGGGATTTGCCGCCCAGCTCTAGCGTTAGCGCCTTACCACTGCCTGCGGTTGCCTGCCGGATGCGCCGCCCCACAGCGGTGGACCCGGTAAAGGCAATCTTGTCGACCTCAGCGGCGACAATCATCTCGCCCACGGTGCCATCACCAGTGACGATGTTGACCACACCTTTGGGCAACCCGGCCTGCATGCAGATATCGGCAAATAGTAACGCGGTCAGCGAGGTGTATTCGGCAGGTTTCAGAACCACCGTGTTGCCCATCGCCAGTGCTGGCGCTACCTTCCACGCCAGCATCAGCAACGGAAAGTTCCACGGGATGATCTGGCCACAAACGCCCAGGGCCTCGGCCCCCGGCAGTTCGGTGTCCATCAATTGCGCCATACCCGCGTGGTAATAGAAATGCCGCTGCGCCAGTGGGATGTCGATATCGCGGGATTCGCGGATCGGTTTGCCATTGTCCAGCGTTTCCAACACCGCAAACAACCGGCTGTGTTTCTGCAACAAACGCGCAATTGCATAAAGATACCGCGCCCGACCTGCGCCGCCCAGCCGCTCCCACTTGCCCTGTGCCTTGCGCGCCGCGACCACGGCGGCGTCAACATCGTCCTGCGTTGCCAGTGTCAACGTCGCCAGAACCTCGCCCGTGGCCGGGTTGCGGCTGTCAAACCCGTCGCCGGGGGATGTGAACGCCCCGTCGATGAAATGGCCAAACCGGTCGCCCTGATCCACTAGCCAGGCCAATGCTTCGGCAGCGCTTTCCGGGGCGGGGCCATATTCCATAGTCTCAAAAATCTGTTTGACGGTCATGTTCCACCTTCAGTCAGTAGACCGTTTTCTTTGAAAGAAAACGGATCGGAATTTTTCAAAAATTCCGGGTACCGGGTAAATGTTGTGTCATCCCATCGCATGGCGATATCCGGCGGAATAGGCGCCGGTGACGTGATGTTCCAACTGGCGTTCGATGTCGCCCAGTAGGGACGACGCGCCAAAGCGGAATAAATCCGGCCGCAGCCAGCGATCGCCCAATTCGTCTTTCATCAAAGCTAGATACACCAGCGCGTCCTTGGCCTTGGATATGCCCCCCGCGGGCTTGTAGCCAATGCGAACGCCAGTGCGGGCGTAATACTCGCGGATTGCGCGGATCATCACCAGGGAGACCGGCAGGGTGGCATTCACGCTTTCCTTGCCGGTTGATGTCTTGATGAAATCGGCGCCTGCCATCATGCACACCACGGATGCCCGCGCCACATTGCGGAGCGTCCCCAATTCACCCGTGGCCAGAATCGCTTTGACATGGGCATCACCGCACGCCTCGCGAAAGCTGCGCATTTCGTCGTAAAGCGCCTGCCAGTTGCCCGACAACACATGCCGCCGTGAAATCACGATGTCGATCTCGGCCGCACCCGCCTTGACGCTTTCGCCAATTTCGGCCACCCGCAGAGGAAATGGCGACAGCCCGGCGGGAAAGCCGGTGCTGACAGCAGCCACCGGAATGCCCGATCCGGCCAGCGCATCGACCGCCGGGGCGATCATGTCGTGATAGACGCACACCGCGCCCACGGTGATCGGCCCCATGCCCATCGCATCCAGAATCTCGGCCCGCACCGGTTGGCGCGCCTTGGCGCACAGGCGGCGCACCCGGTCAGCGGTGTCGTCCCCGGACAGCGTCGTCAGGTCGATGCAGGTGATCGCCCGCAGCAGCCATGCCGCCTGATAATCCTTTTTCACCGAACGCCGCCCCGGCAATGTCGCCGCGCGCCGTTCAATGGCTGATGTATTGGCCTGAAGACTGCGCACCCATTGCATATCCAGGTCGATGCCCGGATTGCGTGGTTCTGTGACCTGCGGCAAATGTGTGGTGCGCAGCAAGCTGTCCGTCTGCATCGAAACCCCCCTGATGGCCTTTGGGCGCAGGCTCGCATGGGTGTTCGACCTTGGCAAGCGGTGGCCGGTGTCGGGGCGCAGAGCGTGGCGTAAAGATGTACCGCCAACTCATATTGAGAATAATTCGCAATTGCATTGACATAGTTGCGAATGGTTCGCATATTAGTCCAGTCCTGAACAAGTGAGGCCCCTGATGGTTTCCCGACGCGCCGTGATTATTGCCCTGACCGCCTTGCTGGCCCTGCCGCTTGCGCCGCTGCGCGCATTGGCCGACGCACCGCTGAAGATTGTCGCCACCACCGGGATGATCGCCGACGCTGCCCGGCAGGTTGGCGGCGATTTGGTTGAGGTCAAGGCGCTGATGGGTCCGGGCGTTGATCCGCACGCATATCGCCAGACCCGCACTGACATCGTGGCCATGACCCGCGCCGATCTGGTGCTGTGGCACGGGCTGTACCTTGAGGCGCAGATGGATTCGTTTTTCCACGACCTTGCCCGTAAGCGCAACGTCGTGGCGGTGGCCGAGGCCCTGCCAAAGGATAAGCTGCACAGCCACGACAACTATGCAGATAAATACGATCCGCATGTGTGGATGTCGCCAGTATTGTGGAAAGACGTGATAACCGAAGTGCAACGCGCTCTGACCGAGGCTCGCCCAGAATTGGCGGATGTTTTTGCGGCCAACGCTGTGGCGCATCAGCGTGATCTTGACCGGCTGGCGGAATACGCCGCGCAAAGCATGGCCAAGGTGCCGGAAAGCAACCGGGTTCTGCTGACGGCCCATGATGCCTTTGGCTATTTCGGCGCAGCTTTTGGCATCGAAGTGCTGGGCATTCAGGGTATTTCCACCGAAAGCGAGGCCGGGCTGAACCGCATCGGAGAGCTGGTGAATTTACTTGTGGACCGCGATATTTCGGCGGTGTTCGTCGAAAGCTCGGTCTCGGATCGCAGTATGCGCGCCGTCATTGAGGGCGCACAGGCCAAAGGCCATGATTTGCGGATCGGCGGAGAGCTGTTTAGCGATGCGATGGGCGCGACCGGTACTTACGAGGGCACCTATATCGGGATGATTGACCATAACGTGACGGTGATTGCCGCAGCCTTGGGCGCAGATGTGCCGGGGCGCGGTATGGACGACAAACTTTCGGCGGGGTTTTGAACAATGCTTGAACTGGCTTCTTCACATGGGGAAATCCCCGGCGATACCGGGTTGGATAAAAGCCCGTTGGCGATCCGGGGTCTGACGGTGTCTTACGGTCAGAAACCAGCGGTGTTTTCGGTGGATATGACGGTGGAACCGGGCGCGATGACGGCGATTATCGGCCCGAATGGGGCGGGTAAATCGACGATGTTGAAGGCCGCGCTGGGCATTGTAAAGCCGCTGTCAGGGCAAGTGCAGGTGTTTGGTAAAACGCTAGCCTCGCAACGCGGGCGCATCGCTTATGTGCCGCAACGCGCTAGTGTAGACTGGGATTTCCCGACGCGGGTGATTGATGTGGTGCTGATGGGGCTGTACCGTCAGCTTGGCCTGCTGGGCCGAGTGCGGGCGCGGCATATGGCCAGCGCGATGGACTGTCTGGACCGGGTTGGCATGCGCGATTTTGCGACCCGCCAGATTGGTCAACTGTCCGGCGGCCAGCAGCAACGGGTGTTCCTGGCCCGCGCCTTGGCGCAGCAGGCGGATCTGTATCTGCTGGACGAACCCTTTGCCGGGGTCGATGCGGCCACTGAAAAGGCGATTATTGGCGTGCTGAAATCGCTGCGGGCCGAGGGTAAGACTGTGGTGGTCGTGCATCACGATCTGGCCACTGTCGCCGATTATTTCGACAATGTGTTCCTGATCAACACCCGTAAGGTTGCCGAAGGTCCGGTGGCCACGGCCTTTACCGCCGAGACGCTGCAAGCCACCTATGGCGGGCGTCTGGCCACAGCGCAGGTCGATCAACTGGCCCGCGCCCCGGCGGGGTGATCCAATGATCGCCGACGCCCTTTTGTTGCAGCTTGGCTACAACGCCACGCTGGTCGCCATTGGCGCGACCCTGTTGGGGGTTGCCGCCGGGGTGACTGGCACGTTCCTGTTTCTGCGCAAACGCGCGCTGGTCAGCGATGCGATTTCGCACGCCACCCTGCCGGGTGTTTGTCTGGCGTTCATCATCATGGTGGCGCTGGGCGGCGATGGCCGCAATCTGGTCGGGCTGCTGGCCGGTTCGGCGATATCGGCGATGATCGGCTTGCTGTGCCTTAGCTGGCTGACCCGCCACACCCGTCTGGCCGAGGACGCGGCGATTGGCGCGGTGCTGTCGGTGTTCTTTGGCCTTGGTATCGTGCTGCTGACGGTGATCCAGACGATGGGATCGGGGCGGCAGGCCGGGCTAGAGGGGTTCTTGCTGGGCTCAACCGCTGGCATGCTGTGGGCCGATGCGATGGTGATTGCGGTGGGCGGGGCGGTGACGCTGGCGCTGATCCTGTTGCTGCGCCGCCCGATGACGCTGGTGGCGTTTGACCCGGACTATGCCGCTGCGCGGGGCTTGCCTGTGGACCGGATTGATCTGGCGATGATGGGGCTGGTGATGGCGGTGACGGTTGTTGGCCTGAAGATTGTTGGCCTGATCCTGATTGTCGCTTTGTTGATCATCCCGCCTGTTACCGCCCGGTTCTGGACCGAACGGTCTGACCGTGTGGTGTTGCTGGGCGGGGTGTTTGGTGGCGTGTCGGGCTATATCGGGGCGGCGCTGTCGGCGTCGGCGCCCAATCTGCCCACCGGGCCGATCATCGTGCTGGTTGGGTTTTCATTCTTTGCGGCCTCGCTATTGCTGGCGCCTAATCGGGGCGTGTTGGCGGCCATCCTGCGCCATCTGCGATTTCAGCGGCTTGTCCATCTGCGTCAGGGATTGCTGGCGCTGGCGCAAGGGCAACCGATTTACGAAAGCCTGACGCTGCGGCTGTTGCGCCGGGCGGGGTTGGCCCGGGCTGACGGGGTTGCCACCGAAACCGGGCGTGCCCGCGCCGCCAAGGCCTTGCGCGACGAAAAACGCTGGCAGGTGGTGCGCGCCGATCAAACGCACGAGGCGGCAGCGGCACTGTATGACGGGCTGCGCGACATCGAAACCGTGCTGACCCGCGACCAGATCGCCGAGATCGACAGTCGTATCCCCGGCCCGCAAGGAATTCCCGCATGAACGGCACCGAATTTGTCCCGCTGTCGCTGACGCCGCTGCTGATCGGCATCTTTGCCGCCGTCGCCTGCGCGCTGCCCGGCAACTTTCTGGTGCTGCGTCGTCAGGCGCTGATCGGCGATGCCATCAGCCATGTTGTTCTGCCCGGTATCGTTGTGGCCTTTCTGGCCACCGGCATGATTGCCGCTTGGCCGATGATGCTGGGTGCCGCCGGGGCTGCGGTGCTGGCGGTGGTACTGATTGAGGCGATCCGCCGTTTGGGGCGGATAGAACCCGGGGCGGCGATGGGGGTGGTGTTCACCTCGATGTTTGCCGCCGGGGTGTTGTTGTTGGAACAATCTGACACTTCGTCTGTGCATCTGGACGTGGAACACGCGTTGTTTGGCAATTTGGAAAGCCTGATTTGGCTGGACGCCATTGGCTGGTCGTCCTTGCTGGATTTTGAGGCCCTGCGCGGCCTGCCGGTAGAGCTGTTTCGCATCGCGATCACGCTGCTGGTTGTTGTGGTCTTTACCGTGATCTTCTGGCGTCCGCTGAAACTGTCGACATTCGACGAAGGCTTTGCCCAGACGGTGGGTATTCGCACCAATGTTCTGGGTCTGGCGCTGGTGATTGTTGCAGCGATTGCCGCCGTCGCGGCGTTTGATGCGGTGGGGTCGATCATCGTGATTGCCATGTTTATCTGCCCACCCGCTGCCGCGCGGCTGATGACCAATCGGCTGGAACATCAGATCGGGTGGAGCGTGGTTTTTGCCATCGCGTCTGCGATTCTGGGCTATGTTTTGGCAGGGTATGGGCCGTTGTGGCTGGGCGGGCGTGATGCGGTCAGCGCGGCGGGGATGATTGCCACGGTGTCGGGCTTGATCCTGGCGATGACAGCGCTGTTTGGGCCGTGTCGTACCCGCAGTGGGGCGCCGCAGCAGGGCTAATCACCAGTGGCAGAATCGGCCAGCGCTATGCTAGGTATAGCGGTATGGCACATCTGGACCCCCATATCAGCGATTCCCGCCCGGTTATCCGGCAATTGGATGACTCGGCGATCAACCGCATCGCGGCGGGTGAGGTGGTGGAACGACCGGCATCAGCCGTCAAAGAACTGGTGGAAAACGCCATCGACGCCGGGGCCACCCGCATCGCCATCGACATCTCGGGCGGCGGTAAGACCCTGATCCGGGTGCGCGACGATGGCTGCGGCATCGCGCCTGACGAATTGGCGCTGGCCCTGTCGCGTCATGCCACGTCCAAGATCGACGGCTCGGACCTGTTGAACATCCACACCTTCGGGTTTCGCGGCGAGGCATTGCCGTCGCTTGGCGCCGTAGGTCGGTTAAGCATCACCAGCCGGGTGCCGGGCAAGGACGCCGCCTGCATCCATGTCGAAGGCGGGGCAACGGGGGCGGTGAAACCTG
>JBLINN010000057.1:0-16364 GCA_047639325.1 Paracoccaceae bacterium
CTGATCAACAACACTGTCCAGCATTATAAGGGTGTCAGTCTGTTTTGTGGCATTGGCGAACGTTCGCGTGAGGCCGAGGAGCTGTACCGCGAAATGGGCGAGGCCGGGGTGCGTGACAAGACGGTCATGTTGTTTGGCCAGATGAACGAAGCGCCCGGAGTGCGTTTTCGGGTTGGCAATACAGCGCTGACCATGGCCGAATATTTTCGCGACGACAAGGGGCAGGACGTTCTGCTGTTGATCGACAACATCTTTCGATTTGTGCAGGCAGGGTCCGAGGTTTCAGGCCTGATGGGGCGGATGCCTTCGCGTGTCGGATATCAGCCGACACTGGCCACGGAACTGGCCGCCCTTGAGGAACGGATCACATCCACCAGCCGGGGGGCGATCACATCGATTCAGGCCGTGTATGTACCGGCGGATGATTTCACCGACCCTGCTGCGGCACATATCTTTTCGCACCTGTCGGCGTCTGTGGTACTGTCGCGCAAGCGCGCGAGCGAGGGGCTTTATCCGGCGGTTGACCCGCTGGCGTCGGCCTCGGTGATGCTGACGCCGTCCGTTGTCGGCCAGCGGCATTACGATATCGCGCGCGCCGTGCGCCGCACGCTTGCCGAATATGAGGAACTTCGCGACATCATTGCGATGCTTGGCTTGGAAGAGCTGTCGTCGGCTGACCGTGCCACCGTGGCCCGCGCCCGGCGGCTGGAACGCTTTCTGACACAGCCATTTCTCACGACCGAGTCGTTTTCGGGAATGCCGGGCAAGATGGTGCCGGTTACGGACACGCTAGATGGGTGTGAGACAATCCTTGGCCAGAGCCAATTCGACCAACTCGAAAGCGCTTATTACATGATTGGGTCCTTGGACGATCTGGTGGCGGCACCATGAGTATTTCCCAGGACATGACGGTTTCTCTGCGGCTTCCAACACGCACCTTGTTTGAGGGACTCGCGACCCGCATGACAGCCGTGGCGCAGAACGGTGCCTTTGGCATCTTGCCTAACCACGTCGATTTTGTCACCGCGTTGGTCCCCTCGGTCATGACTTTGAGCATGGCCGACGGTTCAGAGGTGATTTTTGGTATCGACGAAGGTCTTTTGGTGAAAAAGGGGCCCCGGGTCGCCGTGGCGATCCTGCGCGGTGTGCGCGGGGACGAGCTTGGCTCGTTGCAGGACACAGTGCAGGCCACATTCATCCAGATGGACGAGGAGGAACGCAAAGCGCGATCCGCCTTTTCACGGCTGGAAGCGGACGTCGTCCGACGGTTTGCCGAATTGCGAAGGCCGCTCCCATGACGCCAAAACCTGATAAATCCGCCGAAGATATCGCGCGTCAAGCCGAACGCATGAAATACGCGCGCGATAATCCCGGCCCAAGCCCGCTGCGCGGCGTCGGCACGTTTGGCATGATCGGCTGGTCGATTGCTGTGCCAACGGTAGGTGGCGCGTTCCTTGGGCATTGGCTGGACCGCGTTGCACCGCAAAGCTTCTCCTGGACCATCGCGCTGATCCTGGGTGGCGTAGTGCTGGGGGCCTTTATTGCGGCGTCATGGATCAACAAGGAAAGGGGCGACAGATGATACTTGTGGATTGGAGCGACGTCATTCTGGGGCTGGTAATTGGTGCCGGGACTGGCGTGGCGTTTTTCGCGGGCCTTGGGTTTGGCATTCGGCTGGCGCTGCGTGCAGAGCGGCCTGTGCAGATTTTGATGCTAAGCGGCGTAGTGCGGATTGCTGTTTTGCTGGGCATTGGGTGGATTGTGGCCTGGTATGCGGGGCCTTGGGCTGTTGTCGGCTTTGCCCTGTCGTTCCTCATCACCCGCACGATTGCCACGATGCTTGCCAGACTTGAGGCACCCGCCAGGGACACGCCATGAACCTTTCACCGGATCAGACCATCATGTTCGAAGCCTGGGGCATCCCGGTCAACGCGACAGTGTTCTACACTTGGATCGTCATGGCCTTGCTGACCGTGGCGTCCATGCTGATAACCCGCAATCTGCGCCCGGATGTCCCGCCAAACCGCTGGCGGACCATGCTGGAAGTAATCGTGCAGGGTATTCAAAACCAGATCGAAGAAATCGCACCGGGGCCGTCCCGCTATCTGCTGTATTATGCGGGCACGTTGTTTCTGTTTGTGGCCATGTCGAACCTGTTGCTGGTCGTGCCGGGTTTCCAGCCGCCGACCGCATCTCTGTCCACGACCACGGCGCTGGCGCTGTCGGTTCTGATTGCCGTGCCCCTGTTCGGCATCACAAGCCGTGGCCTTGGTGGATACCTCAAGACGTATCTTGAGCCGTCTTTCATCATGCTGCCATTCAACATCATTTCAGAGTTTTCGCGCGGAATTTCGCTCGCGATCCGGCTATACGGCAACATAATGAGCGGGGCCGTGATCGCGGCCATTCTGCTTGGCGTCGCGCCATTCTTCTTTCCCGTTGTCATGGACGTGCTCGGCCTGCTGACGGGTATGATCCAGGCCTACATCTTTGCAATTCTGGCTACCGTCTACATCTCCGGCGCAACAACGCCTCCCCATTCGCCCCCGCCTGAAAAGGAAAACCCATGACTGACCTTGCCATTATTGCGGCCATTTCGATCTTTACTGCCGGACTGACCGTCTCGTTCGGGGCGATTGGTCCTGCTCTTGGCGAAGGGCGCGCCGCAGCCACCGCCCTTAGCGCGATTGCGCAACAACCTGATGCGGCCTCGAATATATCGCGGACGCTGTTCGTCAGCCTCGCCATGATCGAATCCACCGCCATCTATTGCTTTGTTGTCGCGATGATCTTGATCTTTGCCAACCCGTTCTGGGCCGCCGCACTGGAGGCCGCACAGGCGGCAGGAAGCTAAAGCATGTCGATCGACTGGATCACGGTTGCGGCCCAGATCGCCAATTTTCTGGTTTTGGTCTGGCTTCTGAGGCGGTTTCTGTACCGCCCCATTCTGGATGGGATCGACGCCCGTGAGGTCGAGATCACGAACAGGATGCAAGAGGCCCTGAGCGCGAAGGAACAGGCCCAAGCTGCAGAAGAAGAATACCGCGATCAGGTCAGAACCTTGAATGCCCAGCAATCGGACATGGCCGACGCGGTCCGGCAGGAGGCCGAGAAACAGCGCGACGCAGTGCTGGCCGAGGCGCACAACCGGATGGAGCAGGAGCGCGCAACCTGGGCTGCCCACCTTGACGAAGAGGCGGGCAGATTCACCACCGAACTGCACCGCGCAGGGGCTGGCGCCTTGCTGTCCCTGACCCGCAAGGCCTTGACTGATCTGGCAGATGAAACGCTGGAAAGTCGGATGGCGCACCATCTTGCAGAGCGGATGAAGCCAATGGTCCCGGACCTGCTGCGGGCTGCGGGGCAAAGCACAGAGGCTGTTTTCATCAGCCGCAACCCCATGCCGTCATCGACGCAGGACGACGTAGCAGCCAATATGCGGGTGATGTTCCCCGGTCTTTCGACACGGTTTGAAACGGATGCGGAACAGGCACCCGGTCTTGTCCTGCGCATGGGCGGGGCACAGCTGGATTGGACAGTCGAGTCCTACATCGACAGTCTGGCGGCATTGATGGACGAGAAATTGACCGCAGGCGTCGATCTGACGGGCACGGCTCTATGAGCGTTGAAAGCGGTAAACCCAGATCGGGCCCCGAGGCGCTTGTGGAAGTCCTGTTGGCAAGCCCGCCTCCGTCTCCGCGCCTCAGCGAGATAGGTCAGGTGGCCGAGGTGGCGGACGGCATTGCCATCGTCAGCGGGCTGGAAAGCGCGTTGTCAGACGAATTGTTGCAATTTGCCAGCGGCGTGCAGGGTATTGTTCTTGATCTCGAACCGGATCGATTGGGCGTCGTCCTGCTTGGCCCTGCCGACAGAGTCGTTGTGGGTGAAAGCGTCATGCGGTCCCACACGGTTGTCAGCACAAAAGTGGGCGAAGCGCTTTTGGGGCGCGTGGTGGATGCCTTGGGTGGTCCGCGCGATGGGGGGGGGCAGATCAAGGCGCAGGCTGTGCGCCCGGTGGAGGCCGAAGCCCCCAAGATTCTTGATCGACGAGCCATTTCGCAGCCTCTGGCGACTGGGATCAAAGCAATCGACGCGGCTGTTCCGATTGGGCTGGGTCAGCGCGAACTGATCATTGGCGATCGCCAAACTGGCAAGACTTCTCTGGCGGTGGATACCATTCTAAACCAGAGATCCACTGGCGTTATCTGCATTTATTGCGCGATCGGGCAGCGTGGTGATGCCGTTGCAAAAGTGATTGGAGCGATCCGCGCGGGTGGTATGTTGGGTCGCACCATCGTCATGTCCGCCGGTGACGACGAAGGCGCCGGACTTGCCTATGTCGCCCCCTATGCGGCAATGACCATGGCTGAATACTTTGCGGCCCAGTCGCAAGACGTGCTGGTCGTGCTGGATGATCTGACCCATCACGCGCGGTCGTATCGCGAGCTGTCGCTTTTGCTGCGGCGGCCACCGGGGCGCGAGGCGTTCCCCGGCGACATTTTTTATATTCATGCCCGATTGCTGGAACGGGCAGGGCAGTTCACCGAAGCCGCAGGGGGCGGGTCTATCACGGTCCTGCCCGTCGTCGAGACGCAGGCCGAAAACCTGTCGGCCTACATTCCGACCAATCTGATCTCGATCACCGATGGGCAAATCTATCTGTCGCCGCGCCTCGTGCGCA
This sequence comes from Paracoccaceae bacterium, assembly GCA_047639325.1. Taxonomy (GTDB): domain Bacteria; phylum Pseudomonadota; class Alphaproteobacteria; order Rhodobacterales; family Rhodobacteraceae; genus NVQY01. Next base: position 4,682 of record JBLINN010000057.1, read on the forward strand.
AAAACCAGTTCCCTGCCGTCGATCTGGGGGTGTCGGTGTCGCGTGTCGGCGGCAAGGCGCAAAGCAAGGCATTCCGGTCAGTCGCGGGCAATCTGCGTGTGACCCTGTCGCAATTCGAGGAACTGGAGGACTTTGCCCGCTTTGGCACAAGGCTTGACGATGCAACGCGCGCGCGGCTGAAAAGGGGGGCAGCCGTGCGTGCGGCGTTGCGTCAGGCAGAACGTGACCCCATTCCTGCAATCGAACAATTGACGGTTCTCGTCGCTGCGATGGATGGCCAGTTTGATGGGTTGACCGAGACCGAAACGGTCTTGGCCATGAACAGCCTCAGGATAGCCGCAGCGCACGAGCTTGATGATATCGCAAAGCGGATTGCCGAAAACGCACCACTTGGGGACGAAGACCGCGCCAGAATGGTGGCCTTGGGTCAGGACGCCCGGGCAGCGCTGCGAGGGCAGGATGGCGCAGACGCTTGAAACCCTTGCACGCCGGACTGCCAGCATGCAGGGCATCCGCAACGTCGTTCATACGATGAAGACCCTTTCGGTAATCAATTCCGCCCCGTACGAACACGCGGCCCAGGCGATCGAGGCCTATCACGATACGGTTCTGGACGGCCTGCACGGATTTCTCTCCCGATATGGGCCAATGAACGCCGCCTTGTCGCATATTTCAGAGCGGGTTCTTGTCGTGTTCGGGTCCGATCATGGCCTGTGTGGAAACTACAACGAGGCGTTGGCCAGTCATGTGGCCGCCGCCATCCAACGCGGCGATGCTCAGGCATCGACTGTTCTGTGCATCGGGGCGCAGATTGCAGACGCCCTGGCAGGTCATAACATCACGGCAGAACGTACTTTCTTTCCGGCAGCGTCCGTGGATGGGATTGGCAGGCTGTCAAATCTTCTGACGCAGCATTTGGGTGATATCCGGAACACCATTCATCCGCGAGAGATGGCTGTTTCAATGGCTTATGTCACGCGGGACAAGAAACACGGGCAAAAACCTGTTCTTTCGGCGCTGCTTCCGATTGATTCCGGACTATTGGCAGAACTTCACGCCAAACCCTGGGTTTCGCGCAGCCTGCCATCCTTTTCCATGCCTCCCGATGATCTGTTCATGGCGCTTGTGCGCAGCCATCTGTTCGCAAGCCTTTTTCGTGCCGCAGCCGAAGCCATGGTGACCGAGAATGCCGCGCGACTGGCCCTGATGCAGCAGGCCGAGCAATCGGTCGACGATAGGCTGCAGGACCTGATGTCCGAAACGCGCACCGTGCGACAAAACGAAATTACGACGGAATTGCTTGACGTCATCACCGGCTTTGAAGCGCTGAAGAAAGGTAAAGCTCCGAAACCTCGCCAGCGCTTAATACGATCCGATTCGGAACGCAGCAATTCCAAACCAGAAAGCGAAACTCCATAACCTAACTGACGTGGATGCCGGAGGTCAGCCTTCCGGCTTCTCGTTGTCCTTGATCGCCGCATTTTTCTCGTGTGTGTAGTGGTTGCGCGGCACCGGCACGATGGACGCATCCAATATCTGCCCGCTTGTGCCAGCGCTGCGCGATACAGCCACACGGTCGTTGCGTCGGGCACCCGATCTTCGAGGCCAAGGTCCAGAAACCCACCTTTTGGCGATGAAAGAGGCATCGCCTGTCGGGCAGGGCATGACCGAAAGCCGGTTCCTGATCTGATACTCGGGCATCGTCAAGTTGACGGGCATTTGTGAAGACCATAGCTCGCGGCATGGCTTTGTTGCCCAAATATTTGGGAGGGGTTCACGGCGGGAATCCAAGATGTTACCCATTCTGTGCGAGCAAGCCCACACCGCAGAAATACAGAACCACGAACTGGCGATCCTATAACGCTGCGGTGAAGATGCGCGGATCGCTGGCGATCCATTGCCCGTCAGGTGATGCGTGCATCACCGTTAGGGTGGTTTGATCCCGAGATGGATTGGCGCGCGACTCTCACTACCGCGCAGTGAATACACTATGTCAAATTGCTGGGCGAAGGTACCATCGCCGGAGAAATGCGGGTCGCGCCGTCGACCGTGGTGACGTATCGCAAGCGGGCCTGGGAAAAGTTGGGAATATCATCGCGCGCAGCGCTACTTTGGACCTGTGCCGCACCAACCCTTGCGGCCACAGGTTGATATCAGGCAGAACTACACGCCAAGTCTGCTATTGCGCGGCCATACGCAGGCTTGCCATCAGCATATGAAATTTTTCACCCTGGATCGCCACATGTCCGCGCAAAGTGGTTTCCGCTAGCTGGCAATCCCCCGATCTGAGCGCCGATACTATGGCTTCGTGTTCCGACATCGACTGCGCCATGCGACCGCGCAGGCGCAACTGGTGGCGACGAAATGGTTTCAGGCGACGGTGCAAACGCAAGGTTTCCTGCTCCAAAAAGCTGTTCCCGGTCTGCTTGTAAATCAAATGATGAAATAGCTCATTTTCACGATAATACCCGTCGATATCCCGGGCCGTGACCGCCTCTTGGCAGCGGCTGTTGGCATCCTCAAGCAGGTCCAGCGCCTTGTCCGAAATCCGTTGCGCGGCCAGCCGTCCGCACACCCCTTCGATTTCGGCCATCGTCTCGAACATCTCCATCAGTTCCACCGGGCCAGGCTGGCGCACAAACACGCCGCGACGGGGAATCTGTTCGGCTAGCCCCGAGGCTGTCAATCGCTGCAACGCTTCGCGGATCGGGGTGCGGGAAACGCCGAACTGTTTGGCCAGCCGGATTTCATCCAACCGGTCGCCGTCGCTGAAATGACCGGCAAAAACCAGTTCTTCCAGCTCGTCTGCAATCAGGTCAGCCCGGCGAATATCCATGGCAAAAGGCTAGCAAGGCCGGAGAATGTACGCAATACAGTATTTATTGTATACAAACTGATTGACATTAAAATCCCCCCAACGAACACTTGCCGATACGTCCGAACGGGATTCTGCCCAAAGAACCTATCGGGCATTATGGGAGGAAACAATGAAAACGAATTTGCTAACTGCTGCCACCGCCGTGGCCCTGCTGGCCCTTGGCAGTACCGCCGGTGCCACCGAACTGCGCCTGTCGCATCAGTGGTCCAACAAGGACGTGCGCCACAAGGTGGCCCAGATTGTCGCCGACGAAGTGGCGGGCGCGAATGTTGACCTTGAAATCAAGATCTTCGGCTCAAAATCGCTGTTTAAACCACGTGAACAGTATAAGCCGCTTAGCCGTGGCCAGTTGGATATGTCGGTTCTGCCGCTAAGCTATGCGGGCGGCCAACAGCCTGCCTATAACCTTACACTGATGCCCGGTCTGGTAAAAAACCACGATCACGCCGCCCGGCTAAGTGCCTCGCCGTTCATGCAGGCGATTGAGGCCAAGATGGCCGAAGATGATGTGATGGTTCTGGTGCATGGCTATCTGGCTGGTGGTTTTGTCGGTAAAGACAAATGCATTACCAAGCCTGCCGATGTGGCCGGGCTGCAAACCCGCGCGGCGGGCAAAGCGTTTGAACAGATGCTGGCCGGGGCCGGGGCGTCAATCGCGTCGATGGCGTCATCCGAGATTTATAACGCCATGCAGACCGGGGTTTTGCAGGCCGCCAACACGTCGTCATCGTCGTTTGTTTCGTACCGGATTTATGAGCAGGTCAAATGCTATACCCCAGCGGGCGACGTGGCGTTGTGGTTCATGTATCAACCGCTGTTGATGAACAAATCCACCTTTGAAGGTCTGACCGAGGCGCAACAGGCCGCCATACTGGCCGGTGCCGAAAAGGCCGAGGCGTATTATCTGGCCGAAGCGAAAAAGCAAGACGCCGCATCGGTTGAGGTCTACCGCGAGGCCGGCGTGGAAATCGCCGAGATGAGCGCCGAAGACTTTGCCGCCTGGCGCGCAATTGCGCAGGAAACCTCGTACAAGGCCTTTGTCGAAGAAGTGCCCGACGGACAGGCCCTGCTGGATATGGCGCTGGCTGTCGAGTAACCCGAAACCGGGCGCGGCAGCCTTTGCCGCGCCCACCTACCCCCTTGCAATTCAAAGGAATACTCGATGTCGGGTCACAGCTCGGTCAACGCAGTGCAGGTGGGACGCAATCCGTTCTTGCGCGCTGTGGCGGCAATTTCCACGCTTGCGGGATGGATATCCGCCGCAATGATCGTGCTGGCCGTGGCCATCACCTGTCAGATGATTTTTGTCCGCTTTGTGCTGAATGCATCGACCATTTGGCAGACCGAAATGGTGATTTATCTGGTCATCGCCGCCACCCTGATCGGCCTGCCCTATGTCCAGAATCTGCGCGGTCATGTGAATGTCGATCTGGTGCCACTGTCACTGCCGCGTCGGGCCCGCAGAATACTGGCGATCTTTACCTTATGCGCGTCGATTGCCGTGGTGGCGATGATGCTGTGGTACGGGTACGAGAACTGGCATCTGGCCTGGGCCAAGGGCTGGAAATCCGACACTGTCTGGGGCGTGCGCCTGTGGATACCCTATCTGGCGCTGCCGGTCGGCTTTGGCCTGTTCCTGTTGCAACTGGTGGCAGATTTGGTCGCGGTAATCCTGAAAATTGACGCCCCCTTTGGGCTGGAGGACGTCTGATGGACCCTCTGTTGCTGGGCGCGCTGGTGGCGATCACCACCATCCTGATTCTGTTTTCCGGCGTCTCTGTCGCCATTGGCCTGTTGATTGTATCGGCCGGGTTTCTGGTGATTTTTGACGGTATGCGGTCGCTGGAACTGATGCCGGAAATCTTGTTTGGCAAGTTGGATAACTTTGCCCTGCTGTCGATCCCGATGTTCATCATCATGGGGTCCAGTATCGCGTCAACCCGCGCCGGGGCAGACCTGTACGAGGCGCTTGAACGCTGGCTGACCCGGGTGCCCGGAGGGCTGGTAATCTCAAATCTTGGCGCCTGCGCGCTATTTGCGGCCATGTCCGGGTCCAGCCCAGCGACCTGCGCGGCGATTGGCAAGATGGGCATCCCCGAGATGCGCAAGCGCGGCTATCCCGATGGCGTCGCGGCTGGGTCGATTGCGGCGGGCGGCACGCTGGGCATCCTGATCCCGCCATCGGTGACGATGATAGTTTATGGCATCGCCACGGAAACCTCGATTGGTCGGTTGTTTCTGGCCGGCGTCTTTCCCGGCCTGATGCTGGTGTCGCTGTTTATGGCGTGGTCGCTGTATGCCACATGGAAATCTGGCAATACCGAATTGCTGAAAGCGGGCAATTACACCTGGAAAGAACGGTTTGAAATCCTGCCCCGAGTTTTGCCGTTCCTGTTCATCATCCTTGGCGTTTTATATGCCATGTATGGCGGCATCGCCACGCCATCGGAGACCGCCGCCGTGGGCGCGCTGATGTGCCTGATCATCGCCATGGTGATCTATAAAATGTGGCACCCGCGCGACTTGTGGGTCGTGTTGCGTGACAGCACCCGCGAAAGCGTGATGATCCTGTTTATCATCGCCGCCGCCGGGGTGTTTTCCTATATGCTGTCCAGCCTGTTCATCACCCAGTCAATTGCCGAATGGATCGGCACGCTGGACGTGAACCGCTGGGTGTTGATGGGTGTGGTCAATGTGTTCCTGCTGATCGCCGGGTTCTTTTTGCCGCCCGTTGCGGTGATCCTGATGGCCGCACCGATCCTGCTGCCGATCATCACCACCGCCGGGTTCGACCCGATCTGGTTCGCCGTGGTGCTGACCATCAACATGGAAATCGGCCTGATCTCGCCCCCTGTTGGCCTGAACCTTTATGTGATTAACGGCATTGCGCCGGATATCTCGCTGAAAACCATCCTTTACGGCTCGCTGCCCTACGTTGGCTGCATGGTTCTGGCGATCATCCTGCTGTGCCTCTTCCCCAGCCTTGCAACGTGGCTGCCGGATATGGTGATGGGCGCGGGGTTATGAGCTTTCTCGCCGATCTTCTGTCCACGGTGTTTGAACGTCGCTATCGCGGTGCGCCTGAACCCGATCAAAAGGGTCGGTCGCTGAAAGAGCTGTCCAATGATCTGCTGGGCAGCTCGGGCGAGGTGTCGGGCATGGCGTTGGCCCGACATATCCTTGACCGGTTCGCCGGGACAGATGACGCCGAAAAGCGGGTGTTTTTCAACTTTCTGGCCACTGATCTTTGCATCAACCCCACCGAAGTACGCGCGGCGCTGACCGCCTACGAACGCGTGCCATCTAAAGCCACCTATCGCGCTTTTATGGCCGCGACCGAGCCCAAACGCCAAGAATTGGCACGGCGTTTAAACCAAGTGCCCGGGGCCACCGGCCAGTTAGTTGAGATGCGCAATGACCTGTTAAGGTTGGCAAAAGATCACCCGCATCTGGCAGTGGTCGACCTGGATTTCCGACATTTGTTCAGCTCTTGGTTCAATCGGGGTTTTCTGGTGCTGCGCCCGATCAACTGGGCAAGCCCCGCCGATATTCTGGAAAAGATCATCGCCTATGAGGCGGTGCATGCGATCCACAGCTGGGATGACCTGCGCCGCCGCCTGCAACCCAGCGATCGGCGTTGTTTCGGTTTCTTCCACCCGTCGATGCCAAACGAGCCGCTGATATTTGTCGAGGTAGCCCTGACCAAAGGCATCCCGAATTCCGTACAAGGGCTGTTGGCGGACGACCGTGCCCCAATCGCCGCCAAAGATGCCGACACGGCGGTCTTCTATTCGATCTCGAACTGTCAGGATGGGCTGGCGGGGATATCCTTTGGCAATTCTCTGATCAAACAAGTGGTGGCCGATCTGTCGCGCGAGTTACCCGGCCTAAAGACCTTTGTCACGCTGTCACCAATCCCCGGCCTAAGCCGCTGGCTGGCAAAATCCAACACCCCGATAGCAGATTCGCCGCAGCGTCAGTGTCAGCAGGCGGCGCATTACCTGCTTGGTGCCAAACGCCCGGATGGCAGCCCTGCTGACCCGGTCGCACGGTTTCATTTGGGCAATGGCGCCCTGATCCACGCAGTGCACGCCAATGCTGACCTGTCGGCCAATGGCGTCGCGCAATCCGGCGGAACAATGGTGAACTACCTCTATGACTTGCCCTTGATTTCCCAGAACCACGAACGCTTTGCGTCGGCGCAGCAGATTGTCGCGTCCCCCGAGGTGACCGCGCTTGGTGCGGCTGTCTCGGTCCAAAGCGCATAAGGACCGCTTGCCATGGCCAATCCGCTTTACGACGCCCTTTTTGGCCGCCACGCCGGGCAGCCCACCGCCTTTCTGCATCTAAGCGATGGGCATACCATGACCCATGCTGCGTTCTTGCGCAGCACGGCGCGGCTTGCAAATGTGTTCCGCCAGCTTGGGCTGTCCCCCGGTGACCGACTGGCGGTGCAGGTCGAGAAATCCGCGCCGTCGCTAGCGATCTATGCCGCCTGTGTGCAATCCGGGATCGTGTTTCTGCCACTGAACACCGCCTATACCGCGCCCGAGCTGGCCTATTTCGTCGAAAACAGCGGTGCCCGGCTGCTGGTCTGTGACAGCGCCAATCAGGCGGCCCTGACTACGGTGACCCAAGCCACAGGCGCGCTGCTGGAAACCATGGATGCGGATGGCAGCGGCAGCCTTAGCCAGCGCGCCAGGGAAATGCCCGACAGCTTTGACACCGTGGTGCGCGAGTTGGATGATTTGGCCGCGTTTCTTTACACCTCGGGCACCACCGGGCGATCCAAAGGCGCGATGTTGACGCAACAGAACCTGTTATCAAACGCGCGGGCGCTGGTTGATGTCTGGCAGTTCACCAAGGATGACGTGTTACTGCACGCCTTGCCAATCTTTCACACTCACGGGCTGTTTGTTGCCAGCAATGTGACCCTGATCGCAGGCGGGTCGATGATTTTCCTGCCGAAATTCGATCTGGACCAGATCATTGCCCACCTGCCGCAGGCCACAACCATGATGGGCGTGCCAACCTTCTACACGCGGCTGCTGAACGATCCGCGTTTCACCCGAGATCTGACAAGCCATATGCGGTTGTTCATCTCTGGCAGCGCGCCGTTGCTGGCCGAAACCCATATCCAGTTCCACGGTCGCACCGGCCACCATATTCTTGAGCGCTATGGCATGACCGAAACCAACATGAACACTTCAAACCCCTATGAAGGTCCCCGGCGCGCCGGCACGGTTGGCCCGGCCCTGCCCGGTATCGAGTTGAAAATCACCGATCCCACCACCGGCGACACCCTGCCCGATGGTGATATCGGCCAGATTGAGGTGCGCGGGCCAAACGTGTTCAAAGGCTATTGGCGGATGCCTGAAAAAACCCGCGAAGAGCTTCGCGAAAACGGATTTTTCATCACCGGCGATCTCGGGTTGGTTGATGACCATGGCTATGTTCAGATTGTCGGGCGCAACAAAGACCTGATCATCTCGGGCGGTTACAACATCTACCCCAAAGAGATCGAATTGCTGCTGGACGACCAGCCCGGCGTGCTGGAAAGCGCTGTTGTTGGCATGCCGCACCCGGATTTTGGCGAATCTGTCGTTGGCTTTCTGGTGGCCGCGCCGGGGGCCAAGCCCGATATTGACGCCATCATGCAGGCGGTCAGCGCCTCGCTGGCGCGGTTCAAGCATCCACGCCAGTTGCTTGTTCTCCCTGAACTACCCAGAAACACCATGGGCAAGGTGCAGAAAAATACGCTGCGCGATATGCTGGTATCGGACAATCCCAAAACCCAGTGACACTGCACCCGGGCAAAGAACCGGTCGACCTTTGCCCGGAAATTGATAGACATGTCCAATGACCATCAGGGAGAAAACAATGATCAACATTATCAAACCAATCGCCGCCGCCGTGGCAATCGCCGGCCTGGCCGCAACATCGGCCTTCGCCGAAACCCGCGTCACCTATAAATCGGCCAAGACCACGTCATCCTATTACCAGATGGCAGTGCAGATCGCCGAGGCGATGAAGGCCGGGTCAGACGGCAATATCATCGTCACCGTCGAAGAAAGCCAAGGCTCGGTCCAGAACGTGATGGAAGTTAAGGCGCGCGGGGGCGACTATGTGTTTACCACGCCGCCAGTGCTGGTCCAGCTGGCGCAGGGCGGCAAGGCAATGTTCAAGGACAAGAGCGACCCGGCCTTTGACGAGATCCGCGCGCTGTTCCCGATCCCGTCGCTGACCATGCATTTTGTCATGTCCGAGGCATCAGGCGTCACCGATTTTGGCGGGCTTGAGGGTAAGACACTGTTGCTGGGCAAGGGGTCTTTTGGGGCACGAGAGGGTGAAAAATACCTCAAACTGTTTGGGCTGGAAGGCAAAGTGAAAATCGCCGATGTCGAACTGTCCGGCGCGGTGCCTGCGCTGAAGAACGGCCAGATCGATGGGTTTGTCACCGCAGGATCGTTCCCGGCGCCCAACGTGATCGAGGCCGCTGCGTCGACAGGGGTTACTGTATTGTCGTTGTCTGACGACCAAATCGCCACCAGCAAACGCGCACGTCTGGTGATTCCGGCCGGGACGTACACTGGCCAGACCAGCGATATCGTCACCACATCGCTGCCGGTTGTGGCCTACACCACCACCAAGATGGACGATGACACAGCCTATGCGCTGACCAAAACCTATTGGGAAGGCAAAGCGACGATGGGCGATGCGGCCCCGTGGTGGAACGGCGTCGACAATGAGCTGATGGCCAACATCACCGGCAAGATCCACCCCGGCGCGCAGAAATACTATGCCGATGCCGGGATCGCCTTGACCGAGGTGCAAAAATAATCTGACCTGACAGGATGTATGAATTGGCCGGGCAGGAAATTGCCCGGCCATGATTTTGAAAGGGCACCGGTTCATTATGAACGTCGAAAAACATGCATCCCCGCTGCGGTGGGTTTGGCTGGGACTGGCTGGCGTGATGGTGGCCTTTCATCTGGGGCTGATCTTTTGGGGGTTGGTGCCCAATCTGGTCAGCCGCCCGTTGCATCTGGCATTCATCCTGCCTTGGGTGTTTGTGTTTGCCGCCAAATCAAAGGCTGGGCTGATCTCGGGCGCAATTCTGGCGGTGCTTGGCGTATCCGCCGCACTGTGGATCGCCGTGAACCACGACATGCTGGGCGACCAATACGGGTTCCTCGAAAGCAATTTTCAGGTTGGCGTTGCCATTACCCTTCTGGTCTGCGTGATCGAAGCCGCCCGCCGTGCAATAGGCTGGCCCCTACCCATGGTGGCAGTCACGGCGCTGGCCTATGCGCTGTTTGGCGCTTCGATCCCCGGGGAATTCGGCCATTCCGGCACCCCTTTGCGCAGTTTTCTGGGCACGCTGACCATTGCCGAGGGCGGCATCTGGGGCAGCTTGACGGCTGTATCCGTTGGTGTCGTGTCTATTTTTGTGATCTTCGGCGCGGTTCTGAATGCGGGCGAGGCTGGTCAGGGCTTCATGAACGTCGCGGCCGCCGCTGCCGGGCGCCTGACTGGGGGCGCGGCCAAAGTGTCGGTAATCTCGTCGGCGCTGTTCGGGTCGATCTCGGGGTCTGCGTCGGCCAATGTGGCCTCGACCGGGGCCATCACCCTGCCTGCGATGACCAAACTTGGCTACCCCAAACGCTTGGCCGCCGCCGTCGAGGCCGTTGCCTCGTCTGGCGGCCAGATCATGCCACCGCTGATGGGTGCCGGAGCCTTTGTGATGGTTGAGCTGACGGGCGTGCCCTATACCAGCATCGTGGCCGCCGCGATTTTGCCAGCCGTGCTGTATTTCTTTGCCGTGTGGATGGGCATCAACGCCTATGCAAAACGGTTCGAATTGCGCGGGATCGACGCGTCGGAACAGCCGTCAACGCGGGATGTGCTGATCACCTCAGGTTTTTTCATGGTGCCGTTTCTGGTGTTGCTATGGGGCATGTTCGGGGCCGGGTTCACGCCGCAATACGCCGCCTGCATGGCCATTCTAGCCGGAACGCTATTGTTATTCTTCAACCGTGAAGCGCGATTTGACTGGGATCAGATCGCCACACGGATATCGTCGGCCCTGCTGAATGCCGCGCGTCAGATCGCGATGATCGCCGCAATCATCTTCTGTGCGTCGATTATCATCGGAGTTCTGTCGATCACCGGGTTGGGGGTGAAAATCACCTCGTTGATCCTGTCCGGGTCAGGCGGGTTGCTGTGGCCATCATTGTTGCTGACCGCGCTGGCCTGTCTGGTGCTGGGGATGGAAGTACCGACAACCGCCGCCTATGTGATCTGCGTGTCGGTTGCTGGCCCGGCCCTGATTCAACAAGGGCTGGAGCCGTTGCAGGCACATCTGTTTGTGTTCTGGTTCGCCCTGCTGTCGACCATCACACCGCCGGTCTGTGGAGCCGTATTCATCGCGGCCGGAATGATCGGTGAGAACTGGATCAAGGTTGCGTTGACGGCGATGGCGCTGGGGGTCGGGCTGTATGTGATCCCACTGGGGATGATTGCAAACCCGGACATCCTGCGGCTTGCCGAAGCACCTGGGGCCGCTGTTTTGGCCTTCCTGCGGATGGCTGTTGGCCTGGCGGTGCTTAGCTACGGGCTGATTGCCCCCAAAACAGTGCTGATAAAGCTTCTGGTCGGCCTATCGGGGCTGGCTATCGTCATGTCTGGCGTAATATTTTAATAATATTTTATTACAATACCTTAGTCCCGCATTTCCCAAGTAACTTGACATTTTCGCACCTTCCGATTCCCAGTAACGTGTTATATTTCAGCATGTTAATTGGG
>JBLINN010000058.1:0-16223 GCA_047639325.1 Paracoccaceae bacterium
AGTTGGCTATCGCAAGCACACAAAAATGTGCCTGCCCAGGCCATTATATGACTACTTGCCTTCGGCCTGCCGTCCATAGTCCTCGGCATCAAACCACCCGCGAGAGGCTATTACCTTGAGGTCGTCACCAACTTCCCATTCTTCCCATCCCCGAATGTTCAGAGGATTTCCACTGGTTGCATCGTGCCCTGTGAAGGTCCAAACGAAAATCACATGAGTTCCAGAACAACGCACATCATCACAGGAAAGATTCAAATCTGGGACATCCGCATAAAAGCCTGCAGCCATGTCCTGAACGCGAGACCGACCACTCCATGGGTCGCCATTGTTGATAATGATTTCGCCGTCTTCTGCGTAAAAAGAGGCTACCGCCTCTGCGGATCTGGAGTTCCAAGCAGCAGTATAGTCTGTCGCCATCTTAGCCACTGCTGGTACATCAATCATTGCCTCGCCTTTCCACACTAAAAAGCGGGACTTTGACATGTCGCCTTCTTTTGTCCAGTGTAATTTACCGTGACCTAATGGTGATTACCTACGATAGCCGCCATTCGAAACATATGGGAAAGCAGGTACTCTGGGCTTGAAGCAATCATCTGGTGGCTTTCCTCAGCTGATTGGTATTAGGGCGTATCGCGTTTTGGTAGCATCCAGTCGGGGCGTACAAAGTGGCAGGTGTAGCCGTTGGGGATGCGTTCGAGGTAGTCTTGGTGTTCGGGTTCGGCCTGCCAGAAATCACCTGCGGGTTCGACTTCGGTCACGACTTTGCCGGGCCAGAGGCCGGAGGCTTCGACGTCGGCGATTGTGTCCAGGGCGGTTTGTTTCTGGGTCTCGTTGACATAGTAGATCGCCGAGCGGTAGCTGAGGCCGCGATCATTGCCTTGACGGTTGGCAGTTGTTGGGTCGTGGATTTGGAAGAATAGTTCCAGCAGGGTTCGGTAGCTGGTTTTTTCCGGGTCGAACAGGATTTCGATACCTTCGGCATGGGTGCCGTGGTTGCGGTAGGTGGCGTTGGGCACGTCGCCGCCGGTATAGCCGACGCCGGTTTGTTCGACGCCGGGGCGGTTGCGGATCAGGTCTTGCATGCCCCAAAAGCAGCCCCCGGCGAATACGGCGCGTTCGGTCATGAGATATCCTCGATCTGGTTCAGGTAGTCGGCGTAGCCTTGGGCGGCCATGTCGTCGCGGGCAATGAAGCGCAACGAGGCGGAGTTGATGCAATAGCGCAGGCCGCCGCGGTCTGTGGGGCCGTCGGGGAAGACGTGGCCGAGGTGGCTGTCACCATGGGTGGAGCGGACCTCGGTGCGGATCATGCCGAGGGTGTGGTCGGTGATTTCGTTTACATGCGCGGGTTCGATGGGTTTGGTGAAGCTGGGCCAGCCGCAGCCGGATTCGAACTTGTCAGCGGAGGCGAACAGCGGCTCGCCCGAGACGATGTCGACATAGAGGCCGGGTTGTTTGTTGTTCAGCAGTTTGCCGGTGCCGGGGCGTTCGGTGCCGCTTTGCTGGGTGACGCGGTATTCTTCGCGGCTGAGGGCGGCGAGGGCGTCGGGGGATTTGGTGTATTGGGTCATAGGGGTCCCTTTGCTGAACGGTCACGATAGTAGATGGGGTGGGGGCGCGGAATGCAAAGGGATTGTTGCGTCTGGTCGCGGGGGTGTGAAGGGTTTGAGTATTTAGGACAAGAAAAAGCCGGGGTTATTTTGGGACGGTCGGGCGGCGGGCGAGTTGGACGGTGAGGATGCCAAGGGTGACGATGAGGACGCCGACGCCGTCCCAGGCGCCAAGGGGTTCGCCGAGCAGCACGGCGGCGATGGCGACGCCGAACACCGGGTTGAGGAAGTGGAAGGTTGCGGCGCGGATCGGGCCGATGCGATCCAGCAGCAGGAACCAGATGAAGGTGGCGGCGAGGCCGGGCACCAGGGTGGTATAGGCGAAGGCGATGGCCAGGGGCCAGGTTGGGTTGATGCGGATGGTTTCGAATATTGGGGCGGCGATGAACAGCAGTGCCGAGCCGACCAGCATTTGCAACCCGACGATCATCATGAAGTTGCCGCCCGAGGTGGCGCCGCGCACGGCCAATGTGGCAAAAGCCAGCGCCATGACGCCGATGCCGCAGAGGAGGACGCCGGTAAGGTCGACCCCTGCCCCGATGCGCGTGCCCATGATGATGCCGACGCCGACGAAGCCAGCGATCAGGCCCAGGATGCCCAGCGGTTTCAGGCGTTCGCCCAGCAGCAGCCAGCCGGCCAGGGCCACCAGCAGTGGCATGGTTGAGGCGATGATGGCGGCGAGGGAGGCCTGAATGGTTTGCATGGCGACAAAGTTCAGGCCCAGATAGAGCGCGTTCTGGCAGACGCCGAACAGGATGGTGGCGTACCATTGCGGGCGGGTCAGGCGCCAGCTTTGGCCCATGATCCGCGCGATGGTCACGCCGAGGATGCCCGAGATCAGGAACCTGAGCGCCAGCGAGAACAGAGGCGAAGCGTCGGTGACGATGATTCGCGCCGAGGAAAAGGCCGAGGACCACATCAGGGCAAAGGTTAGCCCCATGATGATTGCGCGGGTGTCCATGATGTCGTCCTTAATCGAGTTGGGTCAGGTCAGGCGGGCGGTCAGGATGCGCCAGCTGGCGGAGGCAAAGGCGGCGGCGAACAGGGCCTCGAGCGGGCGGCGCAGGCGCATATATCCCCCAGTTAGGGTCAGATTGGAGAATAACAGCGCATAGCCGTGGAAGATCAGGCAGCTTTGCACGGCGACCGCGAGGATGACGGTGATCAGGTCCGTGGGCGCGGTTCCGGGGGGGATGGCGATGGCAAAGAGCGAGCCGAAGAACAACACCGCTTTGGGGTTGGTCAGGTGCAGCGCAAGGCCCTTGGCATAGGCGGCGGGCAGGGTTGGGATTTTGAAGGTGATTGTCTGCGATGTCCCCGGGCGCAGCGCCGAGCGGGCCGAGCGGAAGGCCAGGTACAACAGATAAAACGCACCAAAATAGCGGACCAGTTCGAACGCCCAGGCATTGGCCAGCATCACAGCCCCCAGACCGAAGGCGGCCGACACCGACCAAATGATGGACCCGGTGGTCACCCCGGCGGCAAGCGCCAGCCCAGGTGCGCGGCCTTGTTGCATGGCGGTGCCGGCAATGGCCAACGTGGCCGGACCGGGGCTGGCGGCGGCGACAAGGGCGGCGGCGAGGATCAGCAATAGGTTGATATCGGTCATGGCAGCCGTTCCTTGTTCGGGGCCAACGCGAGGAAAGCCCGCAAGAGCTTGAAGAGCGTTTGGCGGCCAGTAACCGGTGGAAGCATTCGAAACACAGCTATGCCAATGGAAAAGGGCCGCCCGTTGGGGCGACCCTTTCCTAATTCACGGATTGATGCAAGATCAGCCGTTCACGCTGTCCTTGAGGGCCTTGGCGATGGTCATCTTCACCACCTTGTCGGCCTCTTTCAGGAACTGCTCGCCGGTGGCGGGATTGCGCACCATACGCTCTGGGCGTTCGCGGCAGTAAATCTTGCCGACGCCTGGCAGAGTCACAGCACCGCCACCCGAAACTTCGCGGGTGATCAGGTTAATGATCGAGTCCAGCGCGCCGCTTGCGGATTTCTTGTCGGTGCCCATTTCTTCGGCCAGAGCGGCAACGAGTTGGGTCTTGGTCATAGGTTTTGCCATTTCTTGGTCTCCTTGTCTGCCCGATTTGTTGGGCCTCATCACGATATTGTAACGGTATATAGTGTAGGAACACAACGGATAGCGGCCAAACGCAAGCTAAAAAACAGGCGTTTTGGGCAAAATCCTGCGTTAAAGGAAGGCTGTTTCGTCAAATGAGCGCAATTTTCGGCTGTGAAGACGCTCTAGCGGCATGCCGCGCAGAGTTTCCATCGCGTGGATTCCGATTTTGAGATGGCGGCTGACTTGGGTGGTATAAAAGTCCGACGCCATGCCGGGCAGCTTTAATTCGCCGTGCAACGGTTTGTCGGACACGCACAGCAGCGTGCCATAGGGCACCCGAAAGCGATAGCCGTTGGCGGCGATGGTCGCGCTTTCCATGTCCAGTGCGATGGCGCGCGATTGCGACAGGCGCTGCACCGGGCCGGATTGGTCGCGCAATTCCCAGTTGCGGTTGTCGATGGTGGCAACGGTGCCGGTGCGCATGATGCGTTTCAGCTCGAACCCTTCGAGTTCTGTCACGCTGGCCACCGCCTGTTCCAGTGCGATCTGGATTTCGGCCAGCGCCGGAATCGGCGTCCAGACCGGCAGGTCGTCATCCAACACGTGGTCTTCACGCAGATACGCATGTGCCAGCACAAAATCGCCCAGCGCCTGAGTGTTGCGCAGACCCGCGCAGTGGCCAACCATCAGCCAGGCATGCGGGCGCAGCACGGCGATATGGTCGGTGGCGGTTTTAGCATTCGAAGGGCCGACGCCGATATTGACCAGAGTGATGCCGGACCCGTCGGGACGTTTCAGGTGATAGGTCGGCATTTGCGGCAGTTTTGGCGGCGCGGTGATCGGCGATTCCGGGTCGGTGATTTCGATATTGCCGGTGCTGACAAAGCTGGAATAGCCGCTGTTAGGGTCTGCTAACTGGTCACGGGCGTAGGATTCGAACTCGGACACGTAGAATTGGTAGTTGGTGAACAGAACGTGGTTCTGGAAATGTTCGGCATCGGTGGCGGTGTAATGCGCCAGGCGGGCGAGGGAATAGTCGATGCGCTGCGCGGTGAACAGGGCCAGCGGGCCGGTGTCGTTTTGCGGCTTGTGCGTGCCGTTGACGATATCGTCGTTGGTGGTGGCAAGGTCCGGCACGTCAAACACATCGCGCAGGGTGAAGTCGGACGCGCCTTCTTGTGGGACCGAGATATCGGCGTTGCCAGCGACGGCAAAATGCAGCGGGATCGGGGTGGTTGACGGGCCGATGGTGACTGGTTGGCCATGGTTGCGGATCAGCAGGTCGATTTGCTGGGTCAGGTAATGGCGGAACAGGTCCGGCCGGGTGACGGTGGTGGAATAGGTGCCCGGCGTCGTCACATGGCCAAAGGACAGGCGGCTGTCGACTTGGGCATAGCTAGAGGTGGTCACGCGGATTTCCGGGTAGAAAGCGCGGTAGCGATGGGTTGGCGCCCCTTGTTCCATCGCCTCGGAAAAGTGCTGGCTCAGGAAATCGGTGGCTTGGGTATAAAGTTGTTCCAGACGGGCGACGGCGGCCTTGGCATCGGTGAACGAGGCGGGTGAAAAGGCGTCTGGCGTGCGAATTTGGGTCATATCAGGTCTCTAACAAGGGGATTTGTTCGAATTTGCGGACGTCGACCAGCCCGAGGTCGGAAATGCGGATTTCGGGAATGACCACCAGTGCCAGCAGGGAATGCTGCATATAGGCGTTGTTCAGGTGGCAGCCGCAGTCGCGCATCGCCTGCATCATCTGGTCGGCCTTGGCGGCGACCTGTTTGGCGGGGCTGTCGGACATCAGGCCGGCGATTGGCAGTTCGACCATCGCCAGTTCTTTGCCATCGCGCCAGACGGTGACACCGCCGCCAAGTTCGGCCAGCCGGTTGGCGGCCAGCGCCATTTGGGTGCGGTCGGTGCCCACCACGATCATATGGTGGCTGTCATGTGCCACGGTCGATGCCATCGCCATCTTGCCGTCATAGCCAAACCCCGACACAAAGCCATTCACCACGCCGCCCGTCGCCCGGTGGCGTTCCACCAGTGCGATCTGGCAGACGCCATCCTGGCCTTCAACCAGCCCGTCGCGCACCGGCAGATCGGCCTGCAATGCCTTGGTTGGAGCCTGATTTTCCACCACGCCGATCACATTGGCGCGGGCGGTATTGGCGCCTTGGGGGGCGGTGATTTCGAAATCCTGCGCGGCAAGGGAATGGCCCAGATGCACGGTGTCGCGGGCAGAGTCTGGCCAGCTGTAATGCGGGCAATCGACCAGACATTCGCCATGTTCGGCGATGATTTTCCCACGGGCAATCACTATGTCGATTGGCAGTGTGGTCAGGTCGGGCGACAGGATCACATCGGCGCGGCGGCCCGGCGTAAGTGACCCTATTTCGCGTTCTAGCCCGAAATGGGTGGCGGTGTTGATGGTGGCCATTTGCAGGGACACCAGCGGGTCGCAACCGCAAGCGATAGCGTGGCGCACTACGCGGTTCATGTGGCCATCATTCACCAACGTACCCGAGTGGCAATCATCGGTGCACAGGATAAAATTGCGTGAATCCAGCCCCTTTTCGGTGATCGCGGTGATCTGGCTTTGCACATCATACCACGCGCTGCCCAGCCGCATCATCGACCGCATCCCTTGACGCACGCGGGCGATGGCGTCGGCCTCGCAGGTGCCTTCGTGGTCATCTGCCGGGCCTCCGGCAACATACGCCGCGAAATCAGGCCCTAAATCAGGCGATGCGTAATGTCCGCCGACGGTTTTACCAGCGCGCTGGGTGGCAGCGATTTCGGCCAGCATCTTGGGGTCGGCATTGGCGACCCCCGGAAAGTTCATCATCTCGCCCAAGCCAATGATCCCGGGCCAGTGCATCGCCTCGGCCACGTCTTCGGGTGTCAGCTCGACACCGGTGGTTTCCAGACCGGGCGCCGAGGGGGCGCAGGAGGGCATTTGCGTGAAGATATTCACCGGCTGCATCAGCGCCTCGTCATGCATCATCCGCACGCCGGGCAGGCCAAGGACATTGGCGATTTCATGCGGGTCGGTGAACATGGATGTGGTGCCATGCGGGATCACGGCGCGGGCAAATTCCGCCGGGGTCAGCATGCCGGATTCAATATGCATATGCGCGTCACACAGGCCGGGCAGCATATAACGGCCGTTCGCCTGAATGATTTGCGTGTCAGGCCCGGTGCAATAGCTGGCATCGGGGCCGACATAGGCGATGCGCCCGGCGACGATGGCGATGTCGTGATTTGGCAGGGTCTCGCGCGAATGCACGTTCACCCATATGCCGCCGCGGATCACCATATCGGCGGGCGCGCGGCCTGCGGCGACGGCGATCAATTGCGGGGCGGTGTCGGGCCAGCTGGGGAAGGGCGTTTGTTCCATGTTCCAATTGTCATGATCGCCGCGCTGTGTGCAACCCCCGCTGCGCGGTTTTGGCCGGAGGCAGGCGGTACTTGCCAGCGAGGCGGGGTTGGGCCAGTCTGGCGCAATGGACTATGAGACGATCAAGGCGGATGCATTTGGGCGGTCCCTGAAGGGCATCGGGCTGAACCTGTTGGTGCGGGACGTGCCGGGGCAATGTGCCTTTTTAGAGACGGTTTTTGGGGTTACATCGCATCAGGTGACAGCGGATTTTGCGATTGTCACTTATGGCGACCAGGTGTTTCAGCTGCATAGTGATGCCACCTATCATTCCAACCCGCTTTTGAGCCTAATGCCGGAAACGCCGCCACGTGGCGCGGGAATCGAGATTCGGCTGTATGACAGTGACCCGGACGCGGCTGTTGCCAAGGCCGAGGCGGTTGGGGCAATGATCTTGCAGGCGCCGACCGACAAGCCGCACGGGCTGCGCGAGGCTTATATATTATGCGAAAACGGCTATGCTTGGGTGCCCAGTCGCCCGTTATAGAATGGACCACAGGTGAGGCAAGTGACCAACCTTGGCCGTGGCATCCGATTTCTTTCAAAGAAATCGTGTCGGAATTTTTGAAAAATTCCGGTGCGAGACAGATAGGTCGGTCGCGATTTCTGCCCGCAGCCAATTGGCAAAGGCGACGGCCCCCGGCGATTGTTCGGCCTGCGGTGACAAGATCAGGTAATAGGCCTCGGGCATCGATGTGCGGTGGGCGAAGGGGGCGGATAGCTGGCCCGCGTCGATCAGGCGCTTGGCGATGGTGTCATGCGCCAGGCACAGCCCGCCCCCCGCCAGGACAATCGCCAGCGACAGGGTGAAGGTCGAGCTGTAGGTAATCTGCGGATCGGTCCATATTAGGCTCTGATCTTCGGCCCAGGCGGCCCAGTTGCACAACAGGTTGGTGCAATCGAATAGCGGCTGGGTGGGCAGTGATTGCAACGTCACCGGATAGCCCGGCGCGCAGACCGGGTAGTATTCATCGCGGCGCAGTAATTCGGCGCGCACCGTGTCAGACGGGCGCAAGGAATAGCGGATTTCGATGTCCACGCCTTCGGCCATTTCACGTGGTTCCCAAATCTCGGTCGACAGGTTCAGCAACACCTCTGGGTGCGCCGCCCGGAAGTGTGACAGGCGCGGCGCCAGCCAATGCACCGCGAAGGTCAGGTTGGCCTGCACCTGAACCGCATCCCCTGCCCCGCCGGTGACCGCGCGGGTGCCCTGTACCAGCGTGCGGAAGGCGTTGCGCACCACGGGCAGGTAGGTGATGCCGGTTTCGGTCAGTTCCAGTACGCGGGGGCGACGGTGGAACAGCGGGCGACCCAGATAGGACTCGAGCGATTTGATCTGCTGGCTGACCGCGCTTTGCGTCATGTTCAGGTCGCGCGCCGCGCCGGTAAAGCTTAGATGGCGGGCAGCGGCCTCGAACGCGCGCAGCCAGCCCAGCGGGGGCAGGGTGTTTTGCATATCCATTACCTTGCCATAAGTTAACCTAATGGCAAAGGGGTGAATTTTTCGTTGGTCAAGGCGCGCCTGCGCGCGCAGGATTTGCCCAGCATGGGAGATGACGACATGAGTGTAACAGAATTGCGCCCGAATATGGATCACTGGCAAGAGCGCGTCGATCTGGCCGCGGCGTTTCGTTGGACAGAGCGGCTGAACCTGCACGAGGCGGTTTCGAACCATTTTTCGATGGCGATCAACGACGATGGCACACGGTTTCTGATGAACCGCAATCAGGTGCATTTTTCGCGGATCAAGGCCAGCGATCTGCTGGAAA
The DNA here is from genome assembly GCA_047639325.1 of Paracoccaceae bacterium. GTDB lineage: Bacteria > Pseudomonadota > Alphaproteobacteria > Rhodobacterales > Rhodobacteraceae > NVQY01. The sequence continues at coordinate 8,868 of JBLINN010000058.1, forward strand.
TCGACGCTAATGACCCCGATACGCTGAATGGCCCGGATGCGCCGGACCCCACCGCCTGGGGGCTGCATGGCGGCATTCACCGCCATTGCCCACATGCGCGCTGTGCGATGCATGTGCATTCGATCCATGCCACGGTTCTAGCGTCGCTGGCCGATAGTCGGCTGCCGCCGATCGACCAGAACTCGGCGATCTTTTTCAATCGCTACGTGATTGATGATGGCTATAGCGGGTTGGCGTTTGAGGGTGAAGGCGAACGCTGCGCCGCGTTGCTGAGTGACCCCAAGAAAAAGGTGATGATCATGGGCAATCACGGGGTGATGGTGATTGGCGATACGGTGGCCGAGACCTTTAACCGGTTGTATTTCTTTGAACGCGCCGCCGAGACCTATATTCGCGCCCTGCAAACCGGCCAGCCGCTGCGGGTGCTGTCGGATGAAGTGGCGGAAAAGACGGCGCGCGAGGTGGAAGAATACCCGGAACAGGATTTGCGCCACCTGGCCGAGCTGAAAGCGATTTTGGACCATGAAGGGTCTGACTACGCCACCTGAAACAGGCACTAAACATCGGAATATCACATGATTTACGGGCTGACGGACGAGCAGCAGATGATCGCCGATACGGTGCGGTCCTTTGTTGAAAAAGAGATATATCCGCATGAGAATTTGGTGGAACGCACCGGCGAGGTTCCGGCAGAGATCGCGGATGAGATCAAGCGCAAGACGATTGAATTGGGGTTTTACGCCTGTAATTTCCCCGAAAGCGTTGGTTGCGCCGGTCTAAGCCATACCGAATTTGCGTTGGTGGAGCGTGAATTGGGACGCGGGTCGATGGCGCTGAGCCATTTCTTTGGGCGGCCACAGAACATCCTGATGGCTTGCGCGGGCGAACAGGTGGACCGCTATCTGATGCCTGCCGTGCGCGGCGAGCGGATGGATGCGCTGGCGATGACCGAACCCGGGGCCGGATCGGATGTGCGCGGCATGAAATGCGCGGCGCGGCGGGATGGTGGCGATTGGGTGGTGAACGGCACCAAGCATTTTATATCGGGCGCGGAACATGCGGATTTCATCATCGTGTTTATTGCGACGGGCGAAGATCAGACTCCGAAGGGGCCGAAAAAGCGGATTACCGCGTTTTTGGTGGATCGCGGCACGCCGGGATTCACCATTCGGGATGGGTATAAATCGGTCAGCCATCGTGGCTACAAGAATATGATCCTGGAATTTGACGACTGCCGGTTGCCGGATGCGCAGGTGCTGGGCGAGGTCGACGGTGGGTTCGCGGTGATGAACACTTGGCTTTATGCGACGCGGATCACCGTGGCGACGATGTGCGTTGGTCGGGCCCGGCGGGTGTTCGACTATGCGCTGGATTACGCGGCGACGCGGGAGCAATTCGGCCAGCAGATCGGCAAGTTTCAGGGGGTGTCGTTTCAGATCGCCGACATGATCACTGAAATCGACGCGGCTGACTTGCTGACCCTCGCCGCCGCTGATCGGCTGGACAAAGGCCTGCCTGCAAACCGCGAGATCGCGTCGGCCAAGCTGTATGCCAGCGAAATGCTGGCGCGGGTGACGGATACGGCGATTCAGATACATGGTGGCATGGGGTTGATGGACGATTATCCGCTGGAACGGTTCTGGCGCGATGCACGGGTAGAGCGGATTTGGGACGGCACATCAGAAATACAGCGCCACATTATTAGTCGCGATTTGTTGCGGGCGTTGGGGGCGTGATGGCCCGGTGCGCAAGAAATTCGCGCGCTTTGCGCACGAAGCCTCCGGCGGGGATATTTAGAGTCAGAAAAAGAGGGGGGTCGGAAAACCAACGCCCCCTCCTGAGAAAAACCCTGAACGGGTCTTTTCCTGACACGGCCATCGGCGTCCCCGCCTGTTCCGTGAAATCAGCCTCGCCCATCCTAGTTAATATTCTGTGTCTTTTTTTGACTCTAAATATCCCCGCCGGAGGCATAATAATTCCAGCGCAGGTCCCTGAATGAAGCGCGACCTGTCCCGCTTGCTGAACCCAAAATCCATTGCCGTTATCGGCGGCGGTGCGTGGTGCGCATCCATCATCAACGCGGCGCGGCGGATTGGGTTTCAGGGGGACATTTTTCCGGTTCACCCGTCGGGGAAAGACATTGCGGGGAAAACCGCCTTAAAGCGGTTAGAGGATTGGCCGGGGGCGATTGATGCGGCGTTTATTGGCATCAACCGCCATGCCACGATTGACGCCGTAAAAGCGTTGCGCGCGTTGGGCGCGGGGGGGGCTGTGTGTTTTGCCTCGGGCTTTACCGAGGCGGCGGCTGAGGATCACGAAGGTATAGATTTGCAGGCCCGGCTGGTGCGGGCTGCGGGGGATATGCCGATCTTGGGACCGAATTGTTATGGCTTTGTCAATGCGCTGGACGGGGCGGCGATTTGGCCGGATCAGCATGGGTTAGAGCCTGTTTCCAGCGGTGTTGCGATCCTGACGCAATCATCGAACATTGCCATCAACCTGACCATGCAGCGCCGCGCCTTGCCGATTGCCTTTATGGTGACTTGTGGGAACATGGCGCAAACCAGTCAGGCGCAGATCGCGTATGCGTTGCTGGACGATCCACGGGTGACGGCGATTGGGCTGCATGTTGAAGGCTTTGCCGATCTGCGCGAATGGGAAGCGTTGGCGCGCAAGGCTGCCGACAACAATGTGCCGCTGGTGGCGCTGAAGGTGGGCGTTTCGGATCAGGCGCGCCAAGCGACGGTGTCGCATACGGCGTCTATGGCGGGGGGGGATGCCGGGGCGCAGGCGTTTTTGCAGCGGTTGGGTATTCCTCGGGTCCGGACGTTACCGGGGTTGCTTGAGACGCTGAAATTGCTGCATTGCACCGGGCCGTTGGCGTCGAACCGGATTGCGTCGATCAGTTGTTCGGGGGGCGAGGCGAGTTTGATTGCGGATCTGGCGGTCGGGCGGGATTTGGTGTTTCCGACCTTGTCCGACAGGCAGGCGGAAGACCTGCGGGGGGCCTTGGGGCCGATGGTGGCGCTGGCCAATCCACTGGATTACAACACGTATATTTGGCGCGATGTGGCGGCGATGACGCGGGCCTGGGCGGGGCTGACTGGCGATGGCATTTCGATGACATTAAGCATTGTGGATTACCCGCACACGGACGCGGCGGACTGGGTCTATGCCACGGAATCCGCATTGGCGGTTCAAGCGCAGACCGGGGCGCCGTTTGCGTTGGTGGCCAGTTTGCCCGAGTTGATGCCGGAGGACACTGCGCGTCAGTTGATGGCGGGCAGGGTTGTGCCGTTTTTTGGGTTGAGCGAGGCTTTGGATGCGGTTGAGGCTGCTGCCGGGGTTGGGACACCAGAGCCTAAACCGGTGCTTTTACCAGGGTTGGCCGAGCCGGATGTGATTTTGACGGAGGCTGAGGCCAAGGCGGCTTTAGCGGGTTTTGGCGTGCCCGTTCCCCGATTTTGTCAGGCTGACAACCCTGCCGAGGCGGGTCGGTGCGCGGCAGGGTTGCGCGCGCCTTTGGCGCTGAAGGGCGTTGGGTTGGCGCATAAGTCAGAGCATGGCGCAGTTCGGCTGGGGTTGGCCGCGGCAGATGTGGCGCAGGCGGCGGCAGAGATTGGCACGGACAGGTTTTTGGTTGAAGAGATGGCCATGGGGGGCGTGGCCGAGTTGCTGATTGGGGTGACGCGTGATCCGGCGCATGGGTTTGTGCTGACCCTGGGCGCGGGTGGCGTGTTGACCGAGATTTTGGCGGATACGGTTTCGTTGTTGGTGCCGAGTGGGTCGGAGCAGGTAAAACAGGCTCTGAAAAGGTTGAAATGCGCGCCTTTGCTGGCCGGATACCGGGGGAAACCTGCGGCAGATATCTCGGCTGTGTTGGCGGTTATAGGCGCGGTTCAGGACTATGTGATTGCCAATGCCGACACTGTTAGCGAAGTTGAGATTAACCCGCTTATCTGCACGCCCGAGGGGGCGATAGCTGTGGATGCGCTGATCCGAAAGGCGACGACATGAATCCGGTAAAGACAGAAAAAGACGGCGCGATCCTGTTGGTGACGCTGGACCGGCCCAAGGCGAATGCGATTGATTTGAAGACGTCACGCCTGATGGGCGAGGTGTTCCGCGATTTCCGCGATGATCCGGAGTTGCGGGTGGCGATCTTGACCGGGGGCGGGGACAAGTTCTTTTGCCCGGGCTGGGATTTGAAGGCGGCGGCAGACGGCGACGCGGTGGATGGCGATTATGGCGTCGGCGGCTTTGGCGGTTTGCAAGAGCTGCGCGGCATGAACAAGCCGGTGATTGCGGCGGTGAATGGTATTGCTTGTGGTGGTGGGCTGGAGCTTGCGTTGAGTGCGGATATGATTTTGGCGGCGGATCACGCCAGTTTTGCGCTGCCGGAAATCCGGTCGGGCACGGTGGCGGATGCGGCCAGTGTCAAGCTGCCCAAGCGTATCCCTTATCACATCGCGATGGAGTTGTTGCTGACCGGGCGTTGGTTTGATGTGGAGGAGGCGCATCGCTGGGGGTTGGTCAATGAGATTGTCGCCGCAGATCAGTTGATGGACCGGGCCTGGGAATTGGCGCGGTTGTTGGCCAGTGGGCCGCCACTGGTTTATGCGGCGATCAAGGAGATTGTGCGCGACGCTGAGGATGCCAAGTTTCAGGATGCGATGAACCACATTACCGGGCGGCAATTGGCATCGGTGGATGTGCTGTATTCGTCTGAGGATCAGCTGGAGGGGGCGAAGGCGTTTGCCGAGAAGCGCGATCCGGTGTGGAAGGGTCGATAGGGTTGTGGTTGGGGCTGAGTTTGGGGTTTTGAGTATTTAGGACAAGAAAAAGCTGGGGAGGCTTAGGCTTTTTCGAATAGTGCGATCAGGGCGGAGTCGTCTTTGTGGGGTCCGGTGGCAAGGTCGCCGTAAACTTGGACCTGTGGCAGGGAGAGGCCGGTGATTTTTCCGTTTTCCAGCGAGGCGAGTTTGGCGGCGAAACCGGCGGCTTGATAGTGTTTGGCGTTGATCGACAGGGCGAATTGCGCCCCGGAGCGCGCGGCCCTAAGCAGGGCATCTATGGCATTTGGGCCGACATGGCCGGTGGTGAAAGTGCCGGAGGAAACGATGCCGGAATAGCTGTTTGCGGGGACAGGGATGCCAATGGTGAGGTCGGCCTCGATCGCGTCGCGGTAGATTTCTTTGCGCATCGCCTGATCCAGCATTTCACCGCTGATATCGGTCGCATCAATCGGCCCGACGCCCAGCCCGGCCAGAATGGCGCCGCACAGGCCAGTGCCCGCGCCGACATCCAGCACCGGCCCCTGCCCGCCTGCGTGCACAAAGGCGCGCGCCGTGTGGATGTGCAGTTGGTAATCCGTGCGCGCGGCAAAGCTATCGTCATAATCCTCAGCCCATTCGGCATAAAGCCGTATGGAATCGCCCGGGGTTTTTAGCGCGTAGGCGGATTTTAGGGTGGGTGTGTCATCGCTCATCCCCCATGAAAGGCGCAATTGGGGATTCGGATCAAGAGCGTTTGGGTCTGCTCTTGTGTCGGGCGGCGGTGGCGGGCATTTTGGCGGGATGAAAAAGACATTACTTTCCATTGGGCACGGCTATTCGGCGCAGGCGCTGGCGGCTGTGTTGATGCCACAGGGGTGGCGGGTAATCGGGACCACGCGCAGTTCCGAAAAGGCGGATGCGATCCGCGAGACCGGGGCAGAGGCGGTTGTCTGGCCGGGCGGGTCAGAGGACATTCCGGCGTTGCAGGAGGCGAGCCATTTGTTGGTCTCTGCCGGGCCCACCGAGGCTGGGGATCCGGTTTTGCAGATTTTGGGCCGTCAGATTGCGGCGGCAGCGGCACGCCTTGGCTGGGTTGGGTATCTGTCGACCACCGCCGTTTATGGCGATCACGGTGGCGGTTGGGTGGATGAGACCACACCGCTGACCCCTGCGTCGCGACGCGGACGATTGCGGGTTCAGGCCGAAGGGGAGTGGGCGGCGATCCCGGGTCTGGCGCTGCATATCTTTCGGCTGGCGGGGATTTACGGGCCGGGGCGTGGGCCGTTTGCCAAGGTGCGGGCCGGGACAGCGCGGCGGATTATCAAGCCGGGTCAGGTGTTTTCGCGAATTCATGTCGAGGATGTGGCCCAGGTTCTGGCGGCGTCGATGGCGCGGCCCAATCCGGGGGCGGTTTATAACCTGTGTGACGACGACCCTGCCCCACCGGAAGCGGTGATTGCCTATGCCGCCGGGTTGCTGGGGGTGCCGGTGCCGCCTGCTGTTGCCTATGAGGTGGCCGAGATGACGCCGATGGCGCGCAGTTTTTATGGTGAGAACAAGCGGGTTCGCAATGACCGGATCAAGGATGAGCTGGGGGTAGAGCTGCGGTATCCGGGGTATCGTGAGGGGTTGGGGGCTTTGGTTTTATAACCGCCACAACAGCTAGTCTTCTTTCTGGTCAGTCGGCAACTGTTCGGAAAGTAGGCGGGATATAATGGCGTGAAGTGGTGCCAAATCGAAATTACCCGTTTTTGCAGAAGCGTCGACGAGCTTCAATGCCGCCACATATTCGGGTCGGTTACTGCGAAGTAGCTCCGGCAGTATTCTGTCACCGTCTAGCCAGCCTCCCAATTTCACACATAGAACAAAGTAGCTTGCCGCCCTTGCTGTCCTTCCGTTGCCGTTGATGAAAGGGTGGATGCTGTTCATTTTCCACAGTACAAACGACGACAATTCTACTGCGTCAGTACTGTCCCACTGACGATTCACAATATGGACGAAATCGTCCATCAGAGCAGCAACTCGATGGTGTTGTGGCGGAATGTAGTCCCCAACGGTAACTTGGCACGGTCGATACTCGCCTGGGTTCGTGTGAAGGCAAGCAATCGCGTGGAAGTTAATAGCCTTGATTACCGTTTGCGAAAGGAAAGGCCTGCCTACGGCAAGTGATGCCGCAATAATCGACTGAAGAAAACTGTAATGACGTTCGCCATTCGTGATTTCCAGCGCCTGATAGGCCGGGTGTTCTTCGCTTCCGGTAAGCTCATGAAGGATCATAAGTTAGGCAGCGTCGCCTACCAACTTGTTGAGTTCTTCTTCAATACGATCTCGCGTGATCGTGCTTTCATCATTGAGAGAACCCATGATGAACGAAATCTTTTGCCGGTGAAGTTGTTCGGCAGACAGCCTTCTTCCTGCGGCTTTCTTGAGCGCGGCAAGGAGGGCAGGGTCAGTTTGAATGGATAACATAAGATGAGAGTGTCCGATCTTCTGTGTATGATTAATTTGGTTCATGCTTCCAAACTGAAGGAGCATGACGACAATGACGATTTCCAAGGAACTACTGGACGAGCTGCTTGGC
>JBLINN010000059.1:0-16211 GCA_047639325.1 Paracoccaceae bacterium
GAAGGTGCGCAAAATGCACACCCTACGATTAGCCTTTGACCGCCGCGACGATCTTTTCAGCGCCATCTTTCAGGTTGTCCGCCGCGATCACGTTCAGGCCAGAGCCCTTGATGATCGCCTTGCCCTCGGCGACATTGGTGCCCTCAAGACGCACCACCAGCGGCACTTTCAGGCCAACCTCCTTCACGGCGGCAACCACACCCTCGGCGATCACATCGCAGCGCATGATGCCGCCAAAGATATTCACCAGAATGCCTTTGACCTTGGGATCGGAGGTGATGATCTTGAACGCCTCGGTGACCTTTTCCTTGGTCGCCCCGCCGCCCACATCGAGAAAGTTGGCTGGTTCAGAGCCATACAGCTTGATGATATCCATCGTCGCCATCGCCAGACCGGCACCGTTGACCATACAGCCAATCTCGCCATCCAGCGTGATATAGTTCAGGTCGTATTTTGACGCTTCCAACTCGTTCGGGTCTTCTTCGGTCTCATCGCGCAGTTCGACCACATCGGGGTGGCGGTACAGCGCGTTGTCGTCAAAGCTGACCTTGGCATCCAAAACCTTGAGATCGCCCGCGTCGGTGACGATCAGCGGATTGATTTCCAACATCTCCATGTCTTTTTCCAGGAACGCCTTATAGAGCAATCCCATCAGACCAACGCATTGCTTGACCTGCTTGCCGGACAACCCCAGCGAAAACGCGATACGGCGTCCGTGGAACGCCTGATAGCCTGTGGCAGGGTCAACACTAAAGGACAGGATCTTGTCCGGGGTGTTGGCCGCAACCTCTTCTATGTCCATCCCGCCTTCGGTTGAGCAGACAAAGCTGACGCAGCTGGTCTGCCGGTCCACCAGCAGTGCCAAATACAGCTCGGTTTCGATACCCGCACCGTCTTCGATGTAAATCCGGTTCACCTGCTTGCCTGCGGGGCCAGTCTGATGCGTGACCAGGGTGCGGCCCAGCATCTTTTTAGCCTCATCCGCGGCCTCTTGCACCGATTTGGTCAGGCGCACACCGCCTTTTTCTCCGGCGTCGGCCTCTTTAAAGCTGCCCTTGCCGCGTCCACCGGCGTGGATCTGCGCCTTGACCACCCACAGGGGGCCGTCCAATTCACCAGCGGCGGTTTTGGCGTCTTCGGCGCGAAGCACAACGCGACCGTCAGAAACCGGCGCGCCGTAGCTGCGCAAAAGGGCCTTGGCCTGGTATTCGTGGATGTTCATAAATGCTGTCCCGTCTAACTGCGATTGCCGGAGGATATACCGGTGCATACAGCAAGGAGTTAAACGATAACTGATGTCTTCACAGCATTTTGCGAAAAAAAGTGACATTTGTGATCACAGAAATTATCGTGTGATCACAAATTAATCTTCGAGGGTTAAAAACCTCCAGGCGATCACTTGGAAAAAAGAATCATTTGCCGAAAGACCGCCGGAAATACCAAAGGGCAGAAGCCGTACTCACCCGTTCTTTGGCCAACTCTTCGGATTTCGAGGTGGCCACAGTTTTGATCCCGATGGGGCGGGTGTTTCAATCCAAGACCTGACGGAATTGTATAAAATTAGTTGAGAAACAAGGCAAAACGTCCCGCATTGCCAAGTGTCAGGCGCTGAAACGCCTCCCAACTTTGCGACGTCAGGCGCGGCCCCCGGGCGGCATACGGGTACAGATCAACCCCAAGCACCCAACCCGCTAGGGCCACCGGCGCGGGGTCGTTGACATAGGCGGGCAGGCTGATGCCATATCCATAGGGCAGCAGCCAATGCGGTATCAGCAGCTTACCTTCCAGAACCGCCTCGACATCTTCCAGGATATTTTGCCAGCTTTCCGCCAGACCCGGCGGGATGGTCAGGGGCAGGGCAGATTGTTGCGCCGCATTGGGGATCCATTCGCGATCATTATCGGTTTCTTCGGCCAGCCGTGCCCAGAACACCCGGTTCTGGGCAATCATGGATTGCATGTGATCACGGGCAGCGCGGATGCGGGCCGGGTCGGGGTTCTGTTCCAGCGCCTTTAGGATGACGTAAACGGCATTCACAGCGACCCGTGCTTGCTCGTGTTCGTGTTCGCTTGGGTTTGGGTCGACCGAGAGGGTTAGTTTTTCCTTGGCCACTGCGATTTCGCGGCGGATCAAACGGGATTTTTGCCTGAGTTGCCGGCGTTTACTGCCCAGCAGTTTCAGCCCCTCCTGTTTGGGGGCAAGTTGCGCTGTAAGATCGGCCTTAGGGGTCGTATCGTTGGTTTCCCGCTGCGCGTCCTGAAGGGTGCGAATGACTTTAGTCAGCGCTTCGACCTGGTTATTCAGGCTATTCCGCTGGTCTTGGATTTGCTTTTCTTCAACCTCAAGGATCGCAATTTCCGCCTTGATGGCCTGAGGGTCATAGTAATTCGGAATTCGCGGCGCGTCCGTCAATGTGGCGCGCTTGCCCGCCAGATCACGTAAAACAGGTTCCGGGTCGAACGCCATTATGAGATTGCCAAACCCGGAAAGCATGTGGGTATAGGCCAAAAGCCAGGCGTGATCGGTTTCGTCAAAACGGATGATCAGCGGGCGCTTGCCTGCATCAGATTCGGTGAAATCCGGATAGGCGCGACGACCAAGAATTGTCGGGCCCAGCAAAGGGATGGCCCCCTCGGATTTCTCCCGCTTGCCGTTGCTGTTGATGTCAAACCAGATATCCGACAGCGCCATTTCAAACGGTTCAATCCCCTTGGTTTGCGCGTCGTCAAGGGTTGCGCGGGCTTGTGCCATATCAGTGACAAACCCGTCGATGATACCAGTCAGGGTTTCAGGGCCGGATGGTTTAGGCGCGGGGTTTGTCATACCCCCAGTCCCCAGCCGCAGGACAGGCAGCCCGGTCAGGCGTTGACCAAGCCCGTAATCATACCGTACCTGCAGGGTTTTTTCGACCGCGCGCAGGGTCAAAAGCATGCCAATCTCGAACTCTTGCGGTGCAGGGTCGGCGGAAAGCTGGGCAATGGTTGCCTCAAGCCCGTTCCGTGCCAGCCCGCGTTGGCCGCCCGTGGTTTGTGACAAAGCCGTTGTGGCAAACAGGGCAACGACCAAAGGCATCACAAATCGCATGGAAAACTCCTGAAAAAATGGCACCCCAGAAATGTGGGGTGCCTTGGCATTTTCAACAAGTCAGGATTTCCTAACCTAGCGAGCTGTCGATGGCCTTGCAGGCGTCGACCAAGCCTTTGACGGCAGTGATCGAGCTGTCGAACATCGCCTGCTCGTCCTTGGTCATCTTGATGTCGATCACCTTTTCGATGCCACCAGCGCCGATCACGGTGGGCACACCCACATACATGCCCTTCAGGCCCAAAGCGCCGTCCACATAGGCCGCACAAGGCAGCACGCGCTTTTGGTCTTTCAGATAAGCTTCGGCCATTTCGATCGCCGATGTCGCAGGGGCGTAAAATGCCGACCCGGTTTTCAGCAGGCCAACGATTTCAGCGCCGCCATCACGGGTGCGCTGGATGATGCTGTCCAGTTTTTCCTGCGTGGTCCAGCCCATTGCCACCAGGTCAGGCAGCGGGATACCGGCAACGGTAGAATAACGCGACAGCGGCACCATCGTGTCACCATGCCCGCCCAGAACAAACGCCGTCACGTCCTTCATCGACACGCCAAATTCAACCGACAGGAAGTGTCGGAACCGGGCGCTGTCCAGAATGCCGGCCATCCCGCAAACCTTGTTATGCGGCAGACCAGAAAATTCGCGCAATGCCCAAACCATGGCGTCCAGCGGGTTGGTGATGCAGATCACAAAGGCGTCCGGGGCGTGGGCGGCGATGCCTTCGCCGACCGACTTCATCACTTTCAGGTTGATGCCCAGCAGGTCATCGCGGCTCATCCCCGGTTTGCGTGGCACACCGGCGGTGACGATGCACACATCGGCCCCGGCAATATCGGCATAGGACTGCGTGCCAGACATGTTGGCGTCAAAGCCTTCGGACGGGCCGGATTCGGCGATGTCGAGCGCTTTGCCCTCAGGCGTGCCCGGCGCGATGTCAAACAGGACAACGTCGCCCAGTTCTTTGATTGCTGCGAGGTGGGCAAGGGTGCCGCCGATTTGCCCAGCGCCGATAAGCGCGATTTTGGGTCTGGCCATTGGATGTGTCTCCGATCCGATGAAAATTGCGCGTTGCGTAGTGCGTAACGACGCCTCGTGCAAGGGTTCTGCACTGCGGCACAGATACACGGCGGCCCTGTTCGGCTGTGTTGTGATGGGGTAAAGCACTTATAGGTTAACGGGTTATGGTGATTGACGATGCTGGAACTGAATACACTGTTTTTCGTCATTGCCGCACCCGCAGTGGCGTTTGCCGGGGTCTCTAAAGGCGGGTTTGGCGGTGGGGCGGCCTTTGCGTCGGCCTCGATTCTGGCGCTGATCACTGATCCGGGCGCGGCGCTGGGCATCATGTTGCCGCTGCTGATGCTGATCGACGTGACCAATCTGCGCCCCTACTGGAAAAAATGGAGCCTGCCAGACGCGCGTGTCCTGATCCTAGGGGCGGTGCCCGGTGTGGTGCTGGGGGTGGCGCTGTACCGGGTTGCAAATGCGGATGTTTTGCGGTTGCTGATTGGGGTGATTTCGCTGGTGTTTGTCGCCTGGCATCTGGCGCAACGCACCGGCCCGATCCGCGGCTTTCAGCAGCGCTTGCCAGGTTGGGCCGGGGCCGCCGCCGGGCTGGTGGCCGGGTTCACCAGCTTTGTTAGCCACGCAGGCGGCCCGCCAGTGGCGGCCTATCTGCTGTCGCAACGCCTGCCAAAAACAACGTTTCAGGCAACAACCGTGCTGGTGTTCTGGGTGATCAACATCACCAAATTCGTGCCCTACGCGTTTTTGGGGATGTTCACGGCACAAACCGCGCTGGCGGATCTGGTGCTGGCCCCGTTTGCCGTCGCTGGCGCGTGGCTGGGCGTGCGGGTGCATCATGTTCTGCCCGAGGCGCTGTTTTTTGGTATCACCTATGTATTGCTGACCTTGACGGGCAGCAAACTGGTCTGGGATGCGCTGGTATGAGCGGCAATGTCACCATGCGCCCGGTGGCGTTACCGGATTTTGCGCAGGTTTATGCCCTGCTGAAAAAACTGGTGGGCAATACCGACGTGATCGCAGGGACGGGGGGCGAACAGCGCATTGGCGCTATCTTGATCCATCCCGGAACCACCATGTTGGCGGCCGAAATTGACGGCCAATTGGTGTCGATGGCCACGCTGCACGTCCGGCCAAACATGACATTTGGCGGACGCCCCTATGCATTGATCGAAAACGTGGTGACGCTGAAATCGCATCGCGGTCAGGGGCTGTCACGCGCTGTGATGTGACACGCTCACCAGCTGGCCTGGCAGGCAAGGGCCTATAAGATCATGCTGTTGACCGGCAAAGACCTGGGCGCGCGCGGCTTCTATGAAAAACTTGGCTACACGGAGGATGAAAAGTTTGGCATGATCCTGCGCCGCGCCCCAAAGCGCCAACCAACTTGATCCTGCGCGCGGGCCCCGCCCACCCTGCACCTGACACGTAAGGCAGGCAGACCCACGCGATCAGCCCCGCTCATGCATCATTGCCCTTGGGCGGCAGCGCTTCGGCCAACGTCTCGAAAGATTGACCCGAGGCCACCAAGCAGGTCACGCCAGCGGCGGTGGTCACGGTGATCGTCCAGGTGCCGGACTCGTGCGAGGCAAACACCTCCACCACCGCATCATTGGCGCCCAGACCGATGCTTTGCCGGGTCTCGCCATAGCTACCGGACAGACGTTCCAGAACCACGTCTCGCGGGGCGCAATTGCGTCTGGTCTCCGCCGATACATGGCCCGCCGCCAGAACCATCAACCCCAGACCCATCGTCATCTTGAACACAGTATTCATCATGGGTTTTACCCTTTCCCCTTAGGCTGCCCGCCCGGTCAGGCCCGCCGGTTTCCCGGTGCGCCGGACTGGTTAGCCCAGTGTGTTTAGGCGTCACACCCGCTGCTCGTCTTGATCGGTGGCCTTGCCGCAGCAGCCCTCATTCTTGATCGGGTCTGACGCCATAACTGTGCCGGATGAGTGCTGAGGAAGGGTTAAAGCGCCGTGCGCAGGGCGGTTTGCGGCCTGCAACAGGCGGCAAATGCTGCATCGCGGCGGGTTTCTCTTGAATTTTCCGCAAATAAGTGCCCATTCCTGCGCAACTTTATGACTTACCGGAGAATCCCATGGACCCGCGCAACCGGCCTTATCGTTCCGTTCTGTACATCCCCGCCTCGAAAGAGCGCGCGCTGGACAAGGCCCGCAATCTGTCAGTGGATGCGATCATCTTTGATCTGGAAGACGCGGTGTCGGCGGCGGAAAAGGACAATGCCCGCGCCCTGCTGGCCGAAACGCTGGCCATCGGTGGTTATGGCGCGCAGATGAAAATCGTGCGGATCAACGGGTTTGACACCGACTGGGGCCGCGCCGATGCGACAGCCGTGCGCGATATGGATGCCGACGCGGTTCTGCTGCCCAAAGTGTCCAGCCCGGCGGATGTGGACGCGCTGGCGGCGATCACGGGGGATTTGCCGATCTGGGCGATGATGGAAACCCCGCGCGGCATGCTGAACGCGCCCGCGATTGCGGCGCATCCCAAACTGACGGGCTTTGTCATGGGCACCAATGATTTGGCCAAAGAGCTGCAAACCCGGTTCCGCGCCGACCGTGAACCGCTGATGACCTCACTTGGCCTGTGCCTGTTGGCGGCCAAGGCCGAGGGGCTGGTGATTATCGACGGTGTTTACAACGCGTTCAAGGATGACGAAGGCCTGGCCGTGGAATGTAAGCAGGGCCGCGACATGGGCTTTGACGGCAAAACCCTGATCCATCCCGCACAGGTGGCGGTGACCAATACTGCCTTTGCCCCGTCGCAGGACGAGGTCGATCTGGCCCGCCGTCAGATCGCGGCATTCCAAGAGGTCGAGGCGTCAGGGCAGGGGGTGGCCGTGGTCGATGGCCGGATCGTCGAAAACCTTCACGTTGCAACTGCACAGGAAATACTGGCAAAAGCAAAAGCAATAGAGGTTTTGCAAGCGGGGTAAGCCAGCATGGGTTTTGCGTTATTGATTCTGGGTGTGGCGCTGTGGTGGGCAGCGCATTTCTTTAAACGCCTGATGCCCGCACAACGCGCGGCGCTGGGTGATCGCGGCAAGGGGCTGGTGGCGTTGATCATCGTCGCGGGTATTGCGCTGATGGTTGTTGGGTTTCGCATGGCCGATTTTGTGCCTGTTTGGTCGCCGCCCAGTTGGACGGTCCATCTCAACAACCTGCTGGTTCTGATCGCCATCTGGATGATGAGCCCGGCTGGCAACAAGGGCCTGCTGCTGAACAAGCTGCGTCACCCGATGTTGGCAGGCTTTCGCCTCTGGGCCATAGCGCATCTTCTGGTGAATGGCGATCTGGCCTCGATCATCCTGTTTGGTGGGCTGCTGCTGTGGGGGCTGGTCGAGGTATTTGTGATCAACCGCGCCGAACCCGATTGGACACCGCCCGCGCCCGGAACCCTGGCCAAAGACGCCATGTTCATGGCCGCGTCGGTCGTGCTGCTGGTGGTCATCGGCTATATCCACAGCCTTGTCGGCCCATGGCCGTTCCCGTCATGAGTACGCTGTACCGGTTGCTGACCGAAGACGACACATCCGCCTTTTGCCACAAGGTCAGCGCGGCCTTGGCAAAGGGTTGGGAGCTACACGGCGCGCCGGTTTACACCTTTGACGCGGCGCGCGGTGTGATGCGCTGTGGCCAAGCGGTGACCAAGACAGTGGACGCGCCCTATACCGCCGACATGAAACTGGGAGCGCAGTAAAGATGGCCAAGACCAATCCGGGCCGGTTTTTCGAAGATTACGCGGTTGGCGATGTTCTGACCCATGCGGTGCCACGCACCGTGAAAATGGGCGAACGGGCGCTGTATCACGCGCTGTATCCAGCGCGCCACGCGCTGTATTCTTCGGATGAATTTGCCAAGGCGTGCGGCCTGCCATTCAGCCCGCTGGATGACATGATCGCGTTCCATGTGGTGTTTGGTAAAACCGTCCCGGATGTGTCGCTGAACGCGGTCGCCAATCTGGGCTACGGCGAAGGGCGCTGGCTGTT
Source organism: Paracoccaceae bacterium (assembly GCA_047639325.1). Taxonomy (GTDB): domain Bacteria; phylum Pseudomonadota; class Alphaproteobacteria; order Rhodobacterales; family Rhodobacteraceae; genus NVQY01. The sequence continues at coordinate 8,119 of JBLINN010000059.1, forward strand.
GCCGATCTGGCCGGGGGATACTTTGGTCTCGGAATCCGAAGTGATTGGCCTAAAGCAGAACTCCAGCGGCAAAACCGGTGTGGTCTATGTGCGCACGCGCGGACGCAACCAACATGGCGAAGTGGTCTTGGAATATTGCCGCTGGGTGATGGTGCGCAAAGCCAATCTGGATGCACCAGCCCCGGAAACGGTGGTGCCAGAACTGGCCAAAGTGGTGCCGGTCGATCGACTGGTGATTCCCAAGGGGCTGGATTTCACCAACTATGATTTTGCACTGGCGGGCGAACCACACCGGATGGGCGACTACGAGATCGGTGAACAGATCGACCATGTGGATGGCGTGACCGTGGAAGAGGCCGAACACATGATGGCGACGCGTCTGTGGCAGAACACCGCCAAGGTGCATTTTGACACAACCGCGCGCCCCGATGGCAGCCGCTTGATCTATGGCGGGCATGTGATTTCGATGGCCCGCGCGCTGTCGTTCAACGGGTTGGCCAATGCGCAGATGATTGTCGGGCTGAACGGTGGCGCCCATGCCAATCCCTGCGTGTCGGGCATGACGATCCGCGCCTGGTCCGAGGTGTTGGACAAGGCTGAAACAGACGCACCGGGTGTGGGCGCGATCCGGCTGCGGCTGGTGGCGACCAGCGGCGGGGAACCGTTCCGTTTGAAAGGTGAAGATGGCAAATACCTGCCCGAGGTTCTGCTGGACCTCGATTATTGGGCGCTGATGCCGACCTAAGCGCAAAAGAAAATTTCAAATTTACCCTCTGAATTTACCCTCTGAATTTACCCTGCAAATTTCTTTCAAAGAAATTTAGGTCGCACCCGGCGGTTCTGACGGTCTTTTGATCTGAAGCGTCGACAGGCGTGCTAGGTTGGGCGCATGCTGCCGTGTTTTCGCCCTGTCGTTATAGTCTGCACTGTGGCCTGTGCTGCCCCGGTCGCCGCTTGTGATCTGGCGCTGGCTTTAGCGGTCGATGTGTCCGGATCGGTTGATTCTGACGAATACCGCATCCAGATGGACGGGCTGGCCGCTGCCTTGCGCGACCCAATCGTGTCCGAGGCGTTGGTGCGGGCCCAGGCCGCGCTGCTGCTGGTGCAATGGACCGGATCAACGCGCCAGCAGATCACCATTCCCTGGACCCGGATTAGTGGATTTGTAGCACTGGATGTCTTTGCTGCCAGTGTTGCCGAAGACCCAAGGATGTGGCGCAATTATTCCACCGCCGTGGGCGAGGCGCTGACCTATACGGCCGCTGCCTTTGACGCCGTGCCAGACTGTACGCGCCACCTGATCGACCTGTCCGGCGATGGCGTGTCAAACGAAGGCATTGCCCCGGCCGATGTGCTGGGCGATCTGCGCGCCGTCGGGATCACCGTGAATGCCATTGCTATCGAACAAGGTGAGCCGGACCTGGCCGCCTATTTCTATGAAAACGTCATTGTCGGCGAAGGGGCGTTTGTGGTCTCGGCCAACAGCTTTCAAGACTACCCCGCCCGTATCCGCAAAAAGCTGCTGCGCGAGGTGACTCGGCAAACCGCCTGGTCGAGTCAGGATCAATTTTCCGCTCATCCAGAAAGGTTTCGATAATTTGTGATCACGCAAATAAAAATCGTGATCACATTTCTGCAACAATCGGACAGATCACATCAATTATCCGCGCTTTTTCGCGCTGCTGCGCGTGACAGTCGCTGAAAAAGCTTTAAAAACAGCCTCAACCAACCGGAAGAGGAGCCATCATGGCCGATGCTAATCCGGGCGAACGCCCGCTTTCTCCACACCTTTCAATTTATCGCCCGCAACTGACGTCGATTACGTCGATCCTGACGCGAATTACCGGCTTGTCGCTGTTGCTGGGCGCGGTGCTGATTGTGTGGTGGTTGCTGGCGGCTGCCATCTCGCCTGACTATTACGCCGTGGCCAATGGCGCGATCACTTCGTGGTTGGGCGATCTGATCATGTCCTTGTCGCTGTGGGCACTGTGGTATCACTATCTGGCCGGGGTGCGGCATCTCTATTTCGATGCGGGCAACGGGCTGGAAGTCGCGACAGCGGAAAAGCTGGGCTGGGCCGTCATCATTGGATCGGTCGTTCTGACCATCCTGACATTGTTTATCGTATAAGGGGCAGGCGGATGCGTTATCTGACAGACCGCAAGCGGGCCGAGGGCCGGGGTGCGTCGCACACCGGAACCAGCCATCACTGGTACATGCAGGTCAGCGGTTTTGGCTTGGCCTTGATCGTGCCGACCTTCCTGTACATCTTTGGCCGTGCGCTGGGCAGCGACCACGCCGACGTGCTGACCACGTTCAGCCGCCCGGTTCCGGCGATCATTACCGGGTTGGTTCTGGTGGTGGGCATGCAGCACTTCCGCAAGGGCGCGCAAACGGCGATCGAAGACTATACCAAGAAATCCACCCGTAAGGCGCTGATCATGTTTGTGACCGCGTTTAGCTATGGGCTGACCGCTACCGGGCTCTATGCCCTAGCGAAAATCGCGCTCTGAGGAACCAACATCATGGCTGAATACGAATACGAAACGCATGACTATGACGTTGTGGTGGTTGGCGCCGGTGGCGCGGGCCTGCGGGCGACGCTGGGCATGGCCGAACAGGGTTTGCGCACTGCTTGCGTGACCAAAGTGTTCCCGACCCGGTCACACACCGTGGCGGCGCAGGGCGGTATCGCTGCATCCCTGTCCAACATGGGGCCGGATAACTGGCAATGGCACATGTACGATACCGTCAAAGGGTCGGACTGGCTGGGCGATATGGACGCGATGGAATACCTGACGCGCGAGGCCCCCAAGGCAGTTTACGAGCTGGAACATTACGGCGTACCGTTTTCGCGCACTGAAGAGGGCAAGATTTATCAGCGCCCGTTTGGCGGCCACACCACCGAATTTGGCGAAGGCCCCGCCGTACAGCGCACCTGTGCCGCGGCTGACCGCACCGGCCACGCCATCCTGCACACGCTGTATGGCCAGTCGCTGAAGAACAACGCGGAATTCTACGTCGAATATTTCGCCATCGACCTGATCATGTCCGAAGATGGCCAATGTCAGGGCGTCGTCTGCTGGAAGCTGGACGATGGCACCATGCATGTGTTCAACGCCAAGATGGTCGTGCTGGCCACTGGTGGCTATGGCCGGGCGTTTTTCAGCGCCACATCGGCCCATACCTGCACCGGTGACGGCGGCGGTATGGTGGCGCGCGCGGGGCTGGCGTTGCAAGACATGGAATTCGTGCAATTCCACCCCACCGGCATCTACGGGTCGGGTTGCCTGATCACCGAAGGCGCGCGGGGCGAGGGCGGTTACCTGTCCAATTCCGAAGGCGAACGGTTCATGGAGCGTTACGCACCACAGTACAAAGACCTGGCGCCGCGCGATTATGTTTCCCGGTCAATGACTATGGAAATTCGCGAAGGGCGCGGGGTTGGTGCAAATGGCGATCATCTCCACCTGAACCTAAGCCACCTGCCAGTCGAGGCCTTGGCCGAACGCCTGCCCGGCATTTCCGAAAGCGCCAAGATTTTCGCAGGGGTTGATCTGACCAAAGAACCAATCCCGGTTCTGCCCACCGTGCATTACAACATGGGTGGCATCCCGACCAATTACTGGGGTGAGGTTCTGAACCCAACCGCCAAAGACCCCAACGGCGTGGTGCCCGGCTTGATGGCCGTGGGCGAGGCGGGTTGTGCCAGTGTGCACGGCGCCAACCGTCTGGGCTCAAACTCGTTGATCGATTTGGTGGTGTTTGGTCGCGCCGCTGCGATCCGCGCTGGCAAGGTTGTAGACGCCGAAGCCTCGAACCCGGTTCTGAACCAACCATCGGTGGATGCGGCGTTTGACCGGTTTGATGGGCTACGCAATGCCAATGGCGCGGTGCCCACTGCGGAGCTGCGGCTGGAAATGCAGAGAACCATGCAGGCCGATGCTGCCGTATTTCGCACCAGCAAAACGCTGGCCGAAGGCGTTGAAAAGATGGACGAGATCGCCGCCAAGATCGGCGACCTGAAGGTCACTGACCGCTCGCTGGTCTGGAACAGCGACCTGATGGAAACGCTGGAACTGACCAACCTGATGCCCAACGCTTTGGCCACTATCACCGGGGCCGAGGCGCGCAAAGAATCCCGTGGCGCCCATGCCCACGAAGACTTTGCCACGCGCGACGACGAAAACTGGCGGGTGCACACTATCAGCCGGGTCAATGGCAAACAGGTTGACCTGTCCTATCGCCCGGTGGTGGTGAAGCCGCTGACAACTGAGGCCGAAGGCGGAATTAGTCTGGCAAAAATCGCACCCAAAGCGCGCACGTTCTAAAGGCGGCAGAAAAAAACCATGATGGACAACACGCAGGCACATATCGGATCGCAGGCCGGGGATATATCCCCGGCGCAACCGCGTCTGATGTGCGTGGCGACCCATCACAAGGCCGGAACCATCTGGATTAAACGTGTCATCATGTCCCTGGCCGCAGCAATTGGCGTGCCGTGGATCGGCATCTGGTCAGAGCGGTATCTGAACCGCGTGCCGGGAATTGGCCGGGCGTTTCTGTGCAATTGGGCAGGATCTTTTCCGACAGCCCTGTGGAACAGCGTCGAAACCGCCTTTGTGCATGTCATCCGTGACCCGCGTGACGTTTTGCTGTCGGGCTGCGCTTATCACCAGATCGCGCCGCCCAAGGGCGAGAAATTCCTGCACATCCCGCGCGCTGATCTGGACGGGCAGACCTATCAACAACATCTTAACGCCCTGTCGGTCCCCAAAGACAGGTTGCTGTTCGAAATGGCCAACAAACACGCCGAGACGGTCGCCGAAATGCGCGCCTGGCCCTATGGCGATCCGCGCAGCACCGAACTGCGTTACGAAGACCTGATGGCCGACACCAAATGCCATGCCATCCGCCACGCCTTCGGCGCGCTGGGCCTGCGTGGCGGCGAAATCGACAGCGGCGTTCAGGCGTTTTGGGATAACAGCCTGTTTGGCGGTCTGGCCGACCAATCCGCGCAAACTGGCCGCCTGCGCGATCACGTTCAATCGGGCGGACGTCTGCGGCGCTGGGAACAGGAACTGCCGCGCAGCGTCGGGCAGGCCTATGCCGACCGGTTTGGCGATGATCTGATCGCATTGGGATACGAAAAAGACAATTCCTGGGTTGGCCGTCTGGCCGCCTGACATCAAAACACGCCCATACCCGGGCACACATTATTCGCGCGCATGCCGCGTCACGCATCAGCAGAGGGAAGACACCCGTGGTCCAGTTAACACTCCCCAAGAACTCTCGTATTACCACCGGCAAGACCTGGCCAAAGCCGCAGGGTGCCACCAACCTGCGCAAGTTCAAGATCTATCGCTGGAACCCGGATGACGGCAAAAACCCCAGCGTCGACACCTATTTTGTCGATATGGACAGCTGCGGCCCGATGATCCTGGACGCGCTGATCAAGATCAAAAACGAGATTGACCCAACCCTGACCTTCCGCCGGTCCTGCCGCGAAGGCATCTGTGGATCCTGCGCGATGAATGTCGATGGCATCAACACGCTGGCCTGCATCTATGGCATGGACGAGGTGAAGGGCGACGTAAAGATCTATCCACTGCCGCATATGGCGGTGGTCAAGGACCTGATCCCCGACCTGAATCATTTCTATGCCCAACACGCGTCCACCATGCCGTGGCTGGAAACCAAGACCAATCGTCCGGCCAAGGAATGGAAGCAAACGATCGACGACCGCAAGAAACTGGACGGTCTTTATGAATGCGTGATGTGCGCGTGTTGCTCGACATCCTGCCCGTCCTACTGGTGGAATTCCGACCGCTACCTTGGCCCCGCCGCGCTGTTGCATGCCTATCGCTGGATCATCGACAGCCGGGACGAGGCCACAGGCGAACGCCTGGACGATCTGGAAGACCCGTTCAAGCTGTATCGCTGCCACACCATCATGAACTGCGCCAAAACCTGTCCCAAGGGGCTGAACCCGGCCAAGGCGATTGCCGAGATCAAAAAGATGATGGTCGAACGGGTGTTGTAGGTGCTTCGCCAGACATAACACACCGCTCATCGGGCCGCATGCAGTTGCTATGCGGCCCGTTGTATTTCCTCTCCTGTGTTTCCTGTCCCCGCGGCGCTTTTTGGCCGTATTCCTTTCGGTCAGGTTGCCCAATTGACATTCAACTTCGGCAAGACCGCCAAAGGGTCAAGACAGCCCAGAGAAGAGTACATGATCTACACCCGCATCATTAAACCGCAGATAATTGCCGACCAGTCGAACGACGGGGCGCAGTATTGCGGTGACATCGCCGGATTAACGGGTGCCGGGTTTGTCGTGTCATGGACCCAGAATTTTGGCGCTGTTTACAACCCGCGGACCATGGCCCGGATATTTGACGCAGATGGAACGCCAATTGCAGCAGAGTTTCAGGTCAATACTTTTGCCGGAAGTGTTCTGAACTCGTCGCTTCAGGCGCTGGATGATGGTGGCTTTGCCGCGCTATACGAAAATGGAAAATACATCGCAGGCCAGCGGTTTGATGCCACGGGCGCAAAGATTGGTGCCGAATTCCTGCTGAGTGGCGCCAATGACACTAGGCGGGAAAACCCGACAGTGACCTTGCTGAACAACGGAACGCTTGCCGTGGTGTTCGATGGTGACGTTATTGTTCGGGATGGATGTGACAACGGCGTTGCGGCGCAGATCATCGACACGTCTGGCCAGCTTGTCGGCCCTGAACTGATCGTGGACGAGGGCCAGTTCCAGACTAAATATGCCGCAGATATCCTTGCCCTGAAGGACGGTGGGTTTGCGACTTTGTCATCTTGGGCCCGGTTTGACCCACCCCCTGACAAGGTCAGCATCAGAATTTACAACGCCGATGGCACGGCCCGGACAGATGCCTTGGTGCTGGATTCCGACTTATGCAACTATCAGAAGCCTGCGGGCACGCAGCTGGCCGATGGCAGGATCATTGTTGTCTGGGATAATGGCCCTGATGGCATTGACATGCGGACGATTTCGCCGACGGGCAAATTTTGGGGGCAAAGCACAGCGGTCGTGCGCTTTGCCGAAGTCTATGGCAACAAGCTTGCGGATGTGGTCGCCCTGCCCGATGGCGGGTTTTTCGTTGCGTGGTCCGGGAACAGCACGACGACGAGCGAGCATACTTTTGGCCAACGCTGTGATGCCAACAAAAGCAAAGTTGGTGACATGCTGACGATCGATCCCGACGGGCAACTTACAAACGAATTCGTCAACCTTAGCCTTGCCAAAAATGGCGACATCTTGGTTTCGTGGGAAGAAGGGACATCCGTCCTTAATCTGTCAACGCGGGTGCAAATTCTGGAAGGCTCTTATGTTGGAACGCAATCAGACGACACATTGACGGATACGGTTGGCACCAATCTGATGTTTGGTCGCGATGGCGATGATGCGCTGGCAGGCAAAGGTGCAATGACCGCATATTCGGCGAAAATGGCGATGACCGGGCCTTGGGGCGCGCGGGCAATGATCGCCTCGACGGCAATCAGGGCAATGACCATTTGTTCGGGGAACAGGGCAAGGACTGGTTGCGGGGCGGCAGCGGGCGTGACGAGTTGCGGGGCGGCGGTGGCAATGACACGTTAAACGATGGCGGTGGCCAAGATCGGTTGAACGGTGGCAAAGGTCAGGACCGGCTGGTTGGCAACGGTGGCGATGACCGGTTGCTCGGAGGGCAGGGCGCGGATATCTTTGTCTTCCCGGCAGGCGACGGCAAGGAACGCCTGGTTGATTTCCAGATCGGTGAAGACAAATTGCACCTTGATGACAGCCTATGGGACACCGCGCTGAACAGAAACAAGTGCTGAATCGCTTTGCGACAATTGACGACGGCGATCTGGTTTTCAATTTCACCAATGGTGAGGAAATTCGGGTCAACGGGATAAGCGATGCAAATGCTATTCTGACGGATATCGTTTTAGAAGGCTTATCCCCTTTGATCCGGCAGCACAGGATGTAGTGATACACGGCTTGCCAATCGGAAATGTTCTTGTATTGTTCCATCCATGCCAGCCAGATGGAAAAATGACAGACCGATGTCCCGCCA
>JBLINN010000060.1:0-16205 GCA_047639325.1 Paracoccaceae bacterium
AGGAGCGCGATTTGATGGGCCGGGCGTTGGCAGAAAACGCGGTGATTGTGGCGCAGGTTACGCCGTTTTACGACACGCCAGAGGTCTGATCCTCGGATAAATCATTGCTATACAACGATAATCTATCGGAGATAGCTAGCGCTGACTGCCAAACCACTTTCGGTGGATGGTGTCATACGTCCCATCCTCGAGCAGCGCCAGTAGCGCCTGATTGACCTCTTCCACCAGCGGGCTGCCGGTTGGAAAGGCGATGCCATAATTTTCCCGCAGGAACACCGACCCAACCAGCCGGGCGTTATCCCTGCCATCATGCGTCACGTAATACGACAGGATCGGCGCGTCAAAGACCACCGCGTCGACATCCTCGGCCTCGAACGCGGCTATCATGGGTTGCAGCCCATCAAAGCCACGATAGTCGATATCGCGACGGGTCAGAAACCCGGCAGCGGTCGACCCTTCGATTGTGGCGACCTGCTGGCCGTAAAGGTCATTGACCGAATTGACCGATCCGTTGATCGCCTCGACCGTCATGACCGAGGTGATCTTGGCCACAAAAACCGACACGACAAACAGCGATGACAACACCAGCATCACCCCAAACAGGCGGCCAAACACAGTTTGTGGCACGCGTTCCTCGAACCCGCCATTGACCACAAGGTTCAGCGCCCACCAGAAGGACGGAAACCAGGCATCCTTGGCGGAGCGGTCAAAATAGGGCTGGGATCGGCGTTCGAACACCCACATCAACATGCCGCCAGCCACCAGCAAGACAAACGCAACCCCAAGGGCAATCAACAGGTCAGTCGACAGGAACGCCCGCCAAAGCGACGGTGCCCGTACAGCATCAGACTGGATCATGATCTGCAGCCCGGACTCAAAAATCGGCTGGCTGAAATCCATCAGGGCTTCGCGCGACGAGGTGATCGAGATGTTGGCGATGGCCAGATCTGCCGTGCCATCTTTGACTGACCCAAGCATGCCGGAAAACTGATCCCGGCGGTCGATTTGGTATTCCCAGTCCAAGACAGTCGCCAGGGCTTGCAGTAATTCGATGGAAAATCCGGTTTCGGCCCCGTCTTCGACCATCGAAAACGGCACGCGGGTGACGGTGGACACCGTCAACACCTGTGCGGCAGCGGACTGCGCCCAGACGCTTACCATCAGGCCAAGGGCAAATAGAATTTTTTTCATCTGTTCCGCGACTGTTTCACAGCCCATACTGACAAACCGGCGGCAGAGCAAGATCGACCGGGTTAGGCAGCCCGTTGTTCTGCTGATACCCTAGCGTCAAAAGCGCGCAGAGCCGGGGGGGGGTCAGCTTGCCATGCTCGGGCAGGGAATGGCGATCAAGCCCGGCCAGAAGGCTGGCGGTCACCAGAACGGGCTCCAAACCAAACAGGTATTCCACTTTGGGCCCGGACAGCACCAACCGCTGCGACGGGGCGACGGTAATATCCTGCAACAGCCCAAAATAAATCGCGCGCAACCGCACGGTATGAAAACTGCCGCTGGCTGGCATCTGGCGGTTGAGAACATGCAGCACCGGCACGGTTTCGCCTTTGGGCGTGGCGGTATGGGCGTGGCGGGCATCAGCGACGACAGCATCGGGCCAACCGGTTCGATGGCCGTGGACGGCGCCAAAAAACAAAACATCTGGCACCACATATCGATGGTCACTGGGCCGGATCAGCGCCAGCGCACCGGCGTATCGTAAGGGTCTGGGCGGCGATACCGAGAGCAAAAACACCCGGTCCTGATCTGTGCGTTCCAACGCCAGCTGGCCACAGCGGTTGCGGACGTCCCAACTGTAGGTGACCCGCAAGACGTCGGCGCGCCCTGTGTCGGAATGCGTGATGGTGCGGTGCAATACCTCGCCGCCCGGATCCAGGATCAGCACCAGCCCGCCGCCGGGTACCACCTGCAGTGACAGGTGCAACGGCCAGTCATCATCGCGGTGGTAAGACACCAAAGGACGCGGGTGCCGGGTTGGGGGCACTGTTCGATCACCAGCGATCCGCGCCCATAGTCTGCCCAACCCATTTTTTCTGGAGGCAGATCATCCGTCGCAAGGGTTTGCCCTTGTCGTACAGCGATGACATCCACGCCTAAAGCGTGGGTTTGGTCGGATAGCCTGTTGCGGCCGTACTGCTGATTGCCCTGCCTCGGGTCATGGTATTCCCCAAATCGAAGCAGGCCAAAGGCCGCGCTATTAGGAATATTTCCCGGCAAAGGGGTTGGCAACGCGACCTTTTCATCACAAGTGTTGCGCAATGTGGGTCAAAAACAGGCCTGCCGATCCATATGACGCACAACGCCGGGAACCCCGATGATGCCCCAGAATACGCCCCAAACCGATGCCGCCCGCCTGACCGCCGACCTGATCCGCTGCCAAACGGTAACGCCCACCGAAGGCGGCGCGCTGACCCTGCTGGAACAGGTGCTGACCGAGGCCGGATTTGACTGTGCCCGCGCTGATCGCGGCGAGGTGGCCAACCTGTTTGCCCGCTGGGGGCAAAAGGGCCATGCCCGCACATTTGGCTTTAACGGCCACACCGATGTGGTGCCTGTCGGCGATCAGGCCGCCTGGACCATGCCGCCCTTTGGCGCGCAGGAAAAAGACGGGTTCATGTATGGGCGCGGGGCGACGGATATGAAATCCGGGGTCGCGGCCTTTGCCGCCGCCGCGATTGATTTTGTGCGCGACACCCCGCCCGACGGCGCGATCATTCTGACGATTACCGGCGATGAAGAAGGCGACGCTGTGGACGGCACCACCGCATTGCTGGCCTATATGGCGCAGACAGGCGAGGCGATGTCCGCCTGTCTGGTGGGCGAGCCGACCTGCCCTGACCACATGGGCGAGATGATCAAGATCGGGCGGCGCGGGTCGATGACCGCGTTCTTTGAGGTGACAGGCATCCAAGGCCATTCCGCCTATCCACACCGCGCCAAAAACCCGCTGCCCGCGATGGCGCGGCTGATGGACCGGCTGGCGTCGGCAGAGCTGGACAAGGGCACCGACCATTTTGATGCATCGACATTGGCCGTGGTAACCATCGACACCGGCAACCCGGCCACCAACGTGATCCCGGCGGCCTGCCGGTCGACGGTGAATATCCGGTTCAACGACACCCACAGCGGGGCCAGCCTGACCGCGTGGTCGCAGGAACAGGCGGATACGGTGGCGGATGAGTTCGGCGTAGATATCGCGATGCGGGTCAAAATCTCGGGCGAAAGCTTTGTGACGCCGCCGGGTCCGCTGAGCGATCTGGTGGCGGCGGCGGTGCATGGCGAAACCGGGGTGGTGCCGGTTCTGTCGACGACGGGCGGCACATCGGATGCAAGGTTTGTCAAAGATCACTGCCCGGTGGTGGAATTCGGATTGGTAGGCCGCACCATGCATCAGGTAGACGAACGGGTAGAGGTGGCGCAGATCCATCAACTGAAAGCAATCTATGCCGCCATCCTGCGGAGTTATTTTGCGTGAGCGTGCAGATAAAGCCCACGGATGATCTGCAAACCTGTCTGGCCCTGCGCCGGGTGGTATTTATCGAAGAACAAGACGTGCCCGAGGCGGACGAGGTTGATGCCTATGACGCCTGCGCCACCCATCTGTTGGCGTGCGATGCAGGTCAGCCGCTGGGCACAGCGCGGGTTGTTCAGGACGGGACAACGGCCAAGATTGGCCGGGTTTGCGTTCTGCCCGTCGCGCGCAGTCGCGGTATCGGAGCGGGTCTGATCCAGGCCGCTTTGCAGGTTTCCGCCCAGATGGATGGGGTACAGCAGGCCCGGTTGGGCGCGCAGCTGCACGCGCTGGGGTTTTACGAAAAGCTGGGGTTCAGCGTGGTTGGGTCGGTCTATCTGGATGCGGGTATCGAACACCGCGACATGGTGTTTCCATTGTCATGAGGCAGCTTCTGGTGGTGATGGTCAAGGAACCCCACCCTGGTCGGGTCAAGACGCGGTTGGGGCGCGATATCGGGATGGTGCCCGCTGCCTGGTGGTTTCGGCATCAAAGCGCGCGGTTGCTGCGACGGCTGCGCGATCCGCGCTGGCAGGTGGTGCTGGCGGTCTCGCCGGACCGTGAAGGGTTGGCCAGCCGGGTTTGGCCCGCTGATCTGGTGCGATTGCCACAAGGACGCGGCGATCTGGGCGCGCGGATGCGGCGGGGGTTGCGGTGCAACGCGCAGGGGAACACGCGGGGGCCAGTTTGCGTGATTGGGGCCGATATTCCCTGCGTGACCCGCGCCCATATCGCGCGGGCGTTTGCCGCGCTGGGCGCGCATGATCTGGTGTTTGGTCCGGCGCTGGATGGCGGATATTGGCTGGTTGGCGCGCGGCATGGGGGCCGGGTTCCGGCGGGGCTGTTTCAGAACGTGCGCTGGTCGGGGCCACATGCGCTGGCGGATAGTGTCGCATCGGCACAGGGGGCACGGGTGGCGCTGGTGGATCGGTTGCGGGATGTCGATGATGCGGCGGATTTACGCGCCGCTCCTCCGCCCTGACGCTTTTGGCGATGACGGCGGCGACAGGTCGTGCTAGGCGGATTAAATGGCACGTATACCCTCAAGACCCGAAATACTCGACTGGATTTCAGCCAACCCAACCAAGGGCGCAAAGCGAGATATCGCCAAGGCCTTTGGCATCAAGGGCGCGGCCCGGATTGATCTGAAACGCGTGCTGAAAGAGCTAGAGGCCGAAGGCCATCTGGAAAAGCGCAAGCGCAGCTATCGCGACCCGGATCGCTTGCCGCCAGTGTCTGTTTTGCAAGTCAAAGCCCCTGACAAGGATGGCGACCTGTTTGCCCGTCCAATGGAATGGCATGGCGAAGGGGTGGAACCGATTGTTCTGGTGATCCCGCGCGCCAGCGACCCGGCATTGGGCGAAGGCGACCGGATTTTGGCGCGCCTGACGTTGGTGCAGGAAGAAGACCACAATTACGAGGCCCGGTTGATCCGACGCATCGGCACCAACCCGCGCCGGGTTCTGGGGGTGTTCCGCAAAACCGCCGAGGGCGGGCGCATTGTGCCGGTGGAAAAATCCGCCAGCAGCGAATGGCAAGTGGCCAGTGACGCGATGCATGGTGCCAAGGATGGCGAGTTGGTCGAGGCCGAACAGGCCGGCCCCAAGGGCCGGATGGGCCTGCCAAAGGCGCGGATTGTCCAACGTCTGGGCGATCCAAGCGCACCGCGGGCGGTGTCGCTGATTGCGATACATCACCATGGCATCCCTGACAGCTTTCCAGACGCGGCGATTGCCGAGGCGGATGCATGCAAGCCCGCCGGGTTGAAGGGCCGTGACGATCTGCAGGACCTGCCGCTGATCACCATCGACCCATCGGATGCGCGCGACCACGATGATGCGTGTTTGGCGCAAGCCGATGACGACCCGAAAAACCCCGGGGGCCATGTGGTCTGGGTGGCGATTGCCGACGTGGCGACCTATGTCCGCCCCGGCACCGCGCTGGACGCCGAGGCGCGCAATCGCGGCAATTCCACCTATTTCCCCGACCGGGTGGTGCCGATGTTGCCAGACCGGCTGTCGGGTGATCTGTGTTCGCTGCACGAAGGCGTGCCGCGCGCCTGTATCGCCGTGCGAATGCAGCTGGACGGGGATGGCCAAAAGATCAGCCACCGCTTTGTGCGCGGGCTGATGCGGTCAGCGGCGTCATTGAATTACGTCGAGGTGCAGGACGCGATTGACGGCAATCCCAATGACAAGACCGCCCCCCTGTTAGAGCCTGTTTTGAAACCGCTTTACGCGGCTTACGCCGCTTTGGTCAAAGCGCGTGAGGCGCGCCAGCCGCTGGATCTGGACCTGCCAGAGCGGCGGATCGAGCTTAGTGAAGATGGCATCGTGACGTCAGTCAACTTCCGCGACCGGCTGGATGCGCATCGGTTGATCGAGGAATTCATGGTCCTGGCCAATGTGGCGGCGGCAGAAACGCTGATCGCCAAGCGGTCACCTTTGTTGTTCCGGGTGCATGAAGAACCATCGCCTGAAAAGCTGGATTCCTTACGCGAAACGGCGATGGCGGCGGGGTATCAGTTGGCCAAGGGGCAGGTGTTGCAGACGCGGCACTTGAACCAGTTGTTGAATGCCGCTGCGGGGACGGCTGATGCCGAACTGATCAACCTGTCGACCCTGCGGTCGATGACGCAGGCCTATTACAGCCCGGATAATTACGGCCATTTTGGGCTGGCGCTGGCGCATTATGCACATTTTACCTCGCCGATCCGGCGCTATGCCGACCTGATCGTGCATCGCGCGCTGATCTCGGCGCATGGCTGGGGCAAAGACGGGCTGGACGCGGCTGAGATTGAGCGCCTTGAACAGACCGCAACCCATATCTCGGACACTGAACGCCGGTCGATGATGGCGGAACGCGATACCACCGACCGATACCTTGCCGCCTATCTAAGCGAACGCGTGGGCAGTGAATTTCCGGGCCGGATCAGTGGGATCGCCCGGTTTGGGATGTTCGTGAAATTGGATGAAACCGGGGCGGACGGGTTGGTTCCGATCCGCACATTGGGGCGCGAATATTTCCATTTTGACGCCGATGCGGGCACGCTGATGGGGTCCGATACCGGGCTGACCATCGGCATCGGCCAACGGGTGACCGTACGGCTGGCACAAGCCACGCCGATGACCGGCGGGCTGGAACTGGAACTGTTGACGCTGGAAGGCAAGACCCTGCCGCGTGGGTCATCGTCGCCAGCGGGGCGCAGCCCACGGCGCAAGGTGGCCAAGGGCAAGCGCAAATCCGACAAGATCAAGCGCAAGGTGGACCGCAAGCGGCGCTAGAGGTGATAGGTTAACGCTTGGTGGATCAGTCAGCCATGGCGGTTGGAATCGATCTGTGCCGGGGCGTCAAACAGCACGGCGCAGCTGCCTTCGACCCGATCCCACGCCGGAAATGCCGCTGTGAAATCCGAAATCAGACTGCTGCGGCAATGCTCGAACAGCGCGATCCGCGCGACTTTGGGTACGCCCAACCGCAGGGTGGTTGCCGCCATGGTGTCGGGCGTCAGATAAGCGGGCTGACCCCAGCGCAACGCCTCTTCCAGCCGCCCGATCTGCGGTAGATCAGCGGCGGCTTCCAGGATCAGCGCCCGCAGGCGTGCCATGCCACCGCGGGCCAGCGGGTCTGCCACCGCGTCAAACGCGGCGGCAATGTCTGGATGCGCAAACGGCAATGTCATGGCAGGGGCACGGTTGTGGCCAATCTGTCGATATAATCTGACAGAACCGTATCATCTGCCACACGTTTTGCCACCTCTGTCCACACAGGGGAGCCCCGCATCGAGGCCAGCATCGGTGCGACGCTAAGGTCAGCCGAGGTGGGGACATCCGAAAACAGAAACGCGGTTTCCTTCAGTTGGACGCGCACGGCTTGCAGGCCCCTGTCCAGGCGTTCCAGACGTTCGCGATCTGAAAACCGGGCGATGCCTTGGGTCTGTAGCCCTTGCATCAAAGTGCGGCGCATTTTGTTGGCCACCGGTTTGCGGATCATCCACGGAACATCGCGAAACAGGGTGGTGCGGATGGTCGGCCACACGGCCTCATTGCCCCAGCGATCCATCACCAAATGGAAATACAAACCCTCTTCGGCCATGCGGATAAACGCCTGCCCCTGCCCCTTTTGGGCGTCCGTCAGACCGGGGTCAAAATCAGCGCCTTGGCCCTCAAGCCAGATGCGGATGTTGTCGCTGTCGCCGATCAGCCGTTGATCGGTTTTCAGCCCTGGCAGCTTGCTATGCGGCATCCCGCGCGGATCGCTAAGATCCTTGCGTTGCCAGGGCTGGCCAGACAATTGCAGCAGATAGGCGGCCTTGACGCAAAAGGCGCTAAGGCTGAATTGGCCGAACCCGGCGCGGTAGGTCAGAAGGGTAAGCATTGTGGTATTTCCTTGTGTTGCTACCCGCGTCAGATAGGCATGCCTAATGACAGTTTATGTCATTAGGGTTAGAGTAAATGGATTATGTCCCGCACCACCCGCCTGTTTCAGTTAATGCAATCCCTGCGCAGTGGCAGCCCGCCGCACACGGCGGACGCGCTGGCGCAGGATCTAGAGGTATCGGCGCGTACCGTGCATCGCGACATTGACGAATTGCGCAGCCTTGGCGCGGTGATTGATGGCGCGGCTGGGTTCGGGTTTACTTTGGTCGAGGACGCCACCCTGCCACCGCTGGGGTTTGACGATGACGAGCTAGAAGCGCTGGTTCTGGGCCTGCGCGAGGTGCAACAGATCGGTGATCCGGACCTGTCAAAGGCCGCCGGGCGGACGCTGCGCAAATTGCAGGGACGCCTGCCGCCCAGTCAATCGCATCGGCTGAAACATGCAGTGCTATCGGCCAAGCGGTTCCGCGAGCCCGCCACCCCAACCATACCGGTGGCCACCCTGCGCCGTGCAACACGGGACGAAATGACGGTGGAATTTGCCTATTTCGATGCCGTCGGGGCGGAAACCGGGCGACGGGTGAAACCACTGGGGCTGGTCTTTATGGACCAGTCGACCGTGCTGTTGGCGTGGTGCCATCTGCGACGCGATTTCCGGGCGTTCCGGTTGGATCGGATGACATCGCTGGTGGTCAGCGGCCCCAGCTTTCGACCTGACCGCGTGCCGCTGCTGCGCGACGCGCTGAAACAGATCGCAGCCAGTTCGCCACCACCGGCAACAGACCGCAGACCCACAGATTGACGGCTGTTGCGGCACCGGGATTCGGGCTAGTCTGCGCCCTGAGCAGGCAAACAGGATAATGGTGATGCACGTATTTGGGGGGGCCGGATTTCTGGCCGGAATACTGGCTGTAGGTGTGGGATCTGGTCTGGCAGCAGGCCCGGAAGACACGGTGATCCAACCGGCTGGTGACGCAGCGCTGGCCGAGGTTCGGGTGGCGGCGGTGGTCCGCTCTTTACGCCCGGCGATGCGGCCCGTCAGGGGGGGTGTGACGGTGGAGGCGATACCGGTGGCAGCCGACAACCAAAGGTTTCAGAACTGGATCGGCGCGTTCAAACGGCGGGCTGCGGCGCAGGGGATCAACGCGCCGGTTCTGGATAAGGCGTTCAAGAATGTGCGCTATGACGCGGATGTGGTGCGGCGTGATCGCAACCAATCGGAATTCACCAAAACCATCTGGGATTACTTGGGCACCGCCGTGTCGGACGCCCGGATTACCAACGGCAAGGCGGCGCTGAAGAAACAACTGCCGACGCTAGAGGCAATTGAACGCCAATTCGGAGTCGACAAACAGGTTGTTGTGGCGATCTGGGGGCTGGAAAGCGCTTATGGCACGTTTCGCGGCAGCAACAATGTGATCGCGTCCTTGGCAACGCTGGCCTTTGACACCCGCCGCAGTGGGTTTTTCGAAGGCCAGCTGATTGCCGCGCTGCGCATTTTGCAAAGCGGCGATACCACGCCTGCGAAGATGACCGGCAGTTGGGCCGGGGCGATGGGGCACACCCAGTTCATGCCCACATCCTATCTGGACTACGCGGTGGATTTCACCGGCGACGGGCGGCGCGACATCTGGTCGGATGACCCTAACGATGCTTTGGCGTCAGCGGCGGCCTATCTGGCCGGGTTCGGCTGGGTCAAGGGCCAGCCCTGGGGCGTCGAGGTGCGCCTGCCCAAAGGGTTCGACTATGCCAGTGCGCGGCGGGACAACATGATGTCTCCAGCTGACTGGGCCGAACTGGGGGTTGTCGGGCTGGACGGTCATGCGGTGCCAGAACATGGCGCGGGATCGATCCTGTTACCGGCGGGTGGGCAGGGCGCAGCCTTTATGATCTTCAAGAACTTCGAGGTGATCGAGCATTACAACACGGCGGATGCCTATGTGATCGGCGTGGGACATCTGGGCGACCGGATCATGGGTGGCAAACCCATTCAGGCAGACTGGCCCCGGGGCGACCGGGCGTTGACGTTCAACGAGCGCAAAGAGATGCAGCAGCGGCTGACGGAAGGCGGGTTTGATACGGTCAAGATCGATGGCAAGATCGGCCCGCTGACGATTGCTGCGGTGCGGGGATATCAATTGGCCAACAACCTGCTGCCAGATGGGTACGCGTCGCTAAAGTTACTGGAGCGGTTGCGTTAGACGGATCAGCTTGCCGGAACGGGGCCGTACTTATTCGCCTCTGGATCTGTCGGCCACTGCAGTAACCAGAGTACCATGACAGTCAGCCCCAATTGCAGTAGGATAATCGCCCCAATTAGTATCAACGGCAGATAACTATGAATGGCCAGAACCTTTTCCAAGCCGCTAAAGGGGGAAAGAAGGCCCACCATCGCCATCAAAAATCCGGCGAAGGCAAACAGCTTTGGGGCAGCGATCAAGGCACCCGGCAAGAACAAATACCATCCCGGTCTGCCAGAGTCATGTATGCGCCGAAAGGCGACGGCGGTAAACGGCAGCAAATTCACGAGCATTAGCAGCCGAACAAAAACATCATTTGATGTGCCTTCAACAGCTGAAGGCCCGAAAATAGCGTAATCTTCAATAGACGCTGCCATAATCGTTATGACAAAGAATAGATAGAACCACCAGAATTCTGACCGCGTGGCGCGACCCGAAAACGTTGCATATTTGCTAAAGCAAGACCTAACGGAACCTGCAAACGACATCGCACTACACTTGTCTGATTAGCCCGGGCTCATCCCGCGCAGGCGCTCGGAGCGGCGGCGCAGCAATTCGACCACGGTCAGCAGACAGATCGAGATACCCACAAGGATCGTCGCCACCGCTAGAATGGTCGGCGAAATCTGTTCGCGCAGGCCGGTGAACATCTGCCATGGCAGGGTTTTCTGGCTGGCGGAGCCGACAAACAGCACCACAACCACTTCGTCAAACGAGGTGATAAAGGCAAACAACGCGCCCGAGATCACGCCGGGCAGGATCAGCGGCATTTGCACCCGAAAGAAGGTGGTGACCGGATTGGCGCCCATATTGGCCGCAGCGCGGGTCAGCGAATTGTCAAAGCCCACAAGCGTGGCCGTCACGGTGATGATGACAAAGGGAATGCCCAGCACCGAATGCGCCAATACCACTTTGACATAGCCGACAAAGGTTTTTGGCAAGCCCAGTGTGCCCTCTAGCCAGTTGCCGATGTCCGAGTAGAAAAAGAACATGCCGGTGGCCGAGATGATCAGCGGTACGATCATCGGCGAGATCATGATCGCCATGATCGCCCGGCGGAACGGTACGTGTGACTGGCTAAGGCCGATGGCGGCCAGCGTGCCCAGCGACACCGAAATCACCGTGGCGATGGGCGCAATGATCAGCGAGTTCTTGAAGCTGCGCTGCCATTCGTTGCTGGAAAAGAAGTCCTGATAATGCTTCAGCGAATAGCCCGCAGGGTCAAACCGCAGCATTTCCGGGGTAAAGGTAAAGAAATCTTCGGCGTTGAACGACAGCGGCATCACCACAAGGATCGGGGTGATCAGGAACACAAAAACTGCGCCGCAGATTGCCCGGAACGAATAGTGCCACAGCACCTGATTGGGTGTCAGATAGGGCAGCAGTTTCGCGCGGTACCGGCCTTCGTAAATCCAATAGATGAACCAGGCAAAGAACCAGCCGAACAGGCCGCCGATCACCAGTCCGGGCAATCCGGCCAGGGCGAACCCGGCGGCTGCCGTCGCAAGGATCACGATCCATCTGCCCAGCTGTTCATTTTTCAGAACGGTTATCAGCACCCAGGCGATGGCTGCCAACAGGGCGGCCCCGATGATGATGCCCAACAGGCTAGAGCCGTTTGAGGTGCCAACCAGCAATCCGGCAAATGCACCGGCGCCAGCGACAGTTGGCAGGACAAACGACAGGGGTTTGCGCGAAATTGGTGTAAGTGCAGCCATGTCTTCTATCCCAGCTTAACGTTGTCGATGCCGACGACCTTGTCGTAGGCCCAATACAGGATCAGTACGACCGCCAGCAATATGGTGCCAAGCGCAGCCGCCAGACCCCAGTTCAGGGAACTGGAGATGTGATAGGCGATCCGGTTCGAGATAAAGACGCCCTTGGTGCCGCCAACGATCTCGGGCGTGATGTAGTAGCCAATGGACAGGATGAACACCAGGATCGACCCGGCACCAATACCCGGCACTGATTGCGGGAAATAGACCCGCCAAAAGGCTGTCCAGTTGGTGGCGCCCATGGATTTTGCGGCGCGCAAATAGGTTTCGGGGATGGTCTGCATCACCGAATACATTGGCAAGATCATGAACGGCAGCAGGATATGCGTCATCGCCACGATGGTACCAAACTGGTTGTTGATCATAACCAGCCGCGCGTCATCCGCAACCAGGCCCAGCCAGACAAGCACATCGTTGATCACGCCTTGTTGTTGCAACATCACCTTCCATGCGGATGTCCGCACCAAAAGCGATGTCCAGAACGGCAACAGAACCAGGATCATCAGCATGTTCGCGGTGCGCGTCGGCAGGTTGGCAAGGATCCACGCCACCGGATAGCCCAGCAGAATACAAGAGATGGTGATGACCATCGACATGAACAGCGTCCGCTTGAACAGCGTGATCAGGATTTGTTTGTCTTCGGGCTGTGACCGCGCGCCATCGGCCGTTTTTTGCATATCAATGGCGTTCAGGAAATAGCCACTGGTCCTGCGCGATGAATGCGTCTTGATCACCTGCCAGGTTTCCAGATCACCCCATTTAGGGTCCATTTCGATCAATGTTTCCTTGAACGGACCATCCGTTGCTGGATCAAGCTTTTTGATCTTGCGCCCGGACTTGCGAAACAGCGACGACATGCCGGTGTGCTCATAGTTCAGGCGGCTGCCCAGACGGGTGTGCCGTTTGGCGTCAATCGCGGCGACCATGTCGGTGACAAAACCCGCATACAGCGCCTCGTCCGGCAAAACACCGCTTTTGTCATCCCATTGGTCCAGCTCAAACACCGTCAGTGGCAGTGTGTCGGCCACGATGTCGTTTTCAACCGACCGGAACAGCATGCTACCGATCGGGATGATGAAGGACACCAGAACAAAGATCAGCAGGGGCGCGATCAGCAACAGCGCCCGCATTTTCTGTCTTCTTAGCGCGCGCGCCAGGCTTTTCTTTAGCGGCGTGCCGTCTGCGGCAATAACCGGGCCGGATTGGGTTGTGTCAGTCATTCTGTGCCTTCCACAAGAACCACTTCGCTTTCAGAACTGCCCCGGCGGATTTTCACATTTTCCTGATATTCAGGATCATTATATGCCGATTGGGCGGTAGCGAAGTCGGGAAATTCGATGATCACATGGCGGGCTTTCATCGGACCCTCGGGTGCAATCGCCTCTCCGCCGCGTACAAGATAAAGACCGCCATAGCGCGTGAATATACTGTTATTCGCGGCCGCGTATTCGGCGTAACGCTCGGGGTCCGTCACCGTGACGTGCGCCATGATGTAGCCTTTGGGCATGTCTGCGGCTCCTGTCGTGAGATGCCGGATTATGAATTCCGGCTGAAATCAGGTGTGAAACGGGCCAGCGTACCGGCCCGTTTCTGATGGTGTGATTACTTGGCCAGCCACGCCTGGAATTTGGCGTCGATGTCGTCACGGTAATCTGCCCAGAACTCGTAGTTATAAAGGAACGTGTTCTTGGCATTGTTCGGATCGGTTGGCATGTGTGGCGCCATGTCGATGCCCAGTTCTGCATGCTTGCCAACCAGCGGTGCTGACGACTTGCGGGCCGGACCGTACGAGATGTACTTGGCCTGATCTGCCAGACGCTGCGTGTCTGTGGCAAACATGATATAGTCCAGCGCACGCGCCTGACGTTCTGGGGAAAGACCGGCAGGAATGATCCAGCCGTCAAGGTCGAACACTTGCGCGTCCCACAGCATGGCGACAGGCTGGTTCTGCTCTTCGATCACGCTGAACAGACGACCGTTATAGGTCGAGCCCATGATAACTTCGCCATCGGCCAACAGTTGTGGCGTATCGGCACCGGCAGACCACCAGATGACGCTGTCCTTGATCGTGTCCAGCTTGGCCAGCGCTTTGTCCTGACCTTCTGGGGTTCCCAGCACGTCGTAAACATCGGCTTTGGCAACGCCGTCACACAGCAGCGCCCATTCCATGTTGTTGATCGGACGCTTTTCCAGGGCCCGCTTGCCGGGATAGGCTTCGAGATCGAAAACCGAGCAGATGTCAGTTGGAGGCGTGTCGCCAACCAGATCGGTGCGATAGCCGAATGTGGTCGAATAAACGATCTGTGGGATAAAGCAGTCAGAGACTATCAACTCGCCGAAGTCTTCTGAGGCAGGTGTGCCATCAGGGGCCGCAGCAAGTTGGGTGTCGGCGTCGATTTCGATGGCCAGACCTTCGTCGCACAGGCGCATGGCGTCGGCGGCAACAACGTCAACCACATCCCAGGTCACGTTGCCCGCTTCGTTCATGGCGCGCAACTTGGCGACGGCCTCGGCCGAGCTGTCATCGTTGATGATGGTGACGCCGGTCTTTTCGGAATAGGGCTCGTGATAGGCCAGACGCTGTGATTTGGAATAGGAACCGCCCCAGGACACGATGGTCATTTCGTCGGGCATATCGGCCGCAAACGCCATTGGCGTTACCAGAGCAGTTGCTGCCGCAAGTGCAGTCAGTTTTGTTAGTTTCATTCTTCATTCTCTCCTTGTTAAGACTTTATGAGTGCCCCCGGCTTCTGGTTGCGGGGGTTGTTGGGGCGCTGGCGCTATTAGGCGTCCAGCGCACGGCAATCTTCGGGCATCCAACCGATTTCGATCTGCTGCCCGGGTTGCAAGCGGTCCTGATCAGGCGCGTTACGGGTTTTGATAAAGAAATCATCAATGCCGGCGACCCGCAGACGGGTGCGGAAAATGTCACCCATATAGATGAATTCCAGCACTTCGGCCTTCAGGGTGTGAACCCCTTCGCGCAGCCGGTCCTTGTTGTATTCCACCCGCTCGGGGCGGATCGAAACACGGGTGCGCTGGCCAACTTCGGTGACATTGATCGGCTTACAGTCGATCAACTCGCCGTTGTTCAACTCGACAAGAGCAGTGCCATTGCCGATTTCCTTTACCACACCTTCCAGCGTGTTATTTTCGCCGATGAACTGCGCAACAAAGCTGTTCTCGGGTTCTTCATACAGCTTATCTGGCGAGGCCAGTTGCTGAATG
Organism: Paracoccaceae bacterium; assembly: GCA_047639325.1. Taxonomy (GTDB): domain Bacteria; phylum Pseudomonadota; class Alphaproteobacteria; order Rhodobacterales; family Rhodobacteraceae; genus NVQY01. The sequence continues at coordinate 15,146 of JBLINN010000060.1, forward strand.
CGGCCATCTTCGAACACCGCAACCCGGTCTGACATGGTCAGCGCCTCGGTCTGGTCGTGGGTCACGTAAACCACGGTGATGCCCAGCTTGTGCGCCAGATGGGTGATTTCGAACTGCATCTTTTCACGCAGCTGTTTGTCCAGCGCGCCAAGGGGTTCGTCCATCAGCACCAGTTCCGGTTCAAACACCAGCGCACGCGACAATGCGACCCGCTGCTGTTGTCCACCCGAAAGCTGCGAAGGACGGCGGCCGCCAAAGTCGCCCATTTCCACCATATCCAGCGCGCGTTTGACTTTCGCCTCGCGGTCGGACTTGCCCATTTTACGCACCTCAAGCGGAAAGCTCAGGTTTTCCGCAATCGTCATATGCGGAAACAGCGCGTAGTTCTGGAACACCATACCGATACCGCGCTTGTGCGGTGGGATGTTGTTGATGGAAATTCCCCCAAGCCGGATATCGCCGTGGGTGGCGGTTTCAAACCCTGCCAGCATCATCAGACAGGTGGTCTTACCCGATCCTGATGGCCCGAGCATCGTCAGAAACTCCCCCCTTGGCATAGTGAGGTTAAGATCTTTGACGACGAGGTTCTCGCCGTCATAGCTTTTCTGCACGCGTTCGAATTCAACGAACGCGTCGGTCGCTTGCGTATCAGCCAAAACGGCTCCCCTTGGACTTTTCGCAGTTTGTTCTGCGTTTGATTGCCAAAGGTAAGCACATCCGACGGTGTGGTTGCAACCAAGTCGCCTTTTTTTTCCCGCCAAGAGAAAAATCAACAGATGTTTGCGTCAAAAACGAACAGATTGGGTTGTTTTGCGAATTGTCCATGCTGACAGGGCTTGCCGAAGTGTTAATTTCTGCAACAGCTTTGTTCCAAGGGAACAGGGAGATTTGCAATGACAGCCAGTGATTTGCCGTTTGAAAAGGCGGAATACGATGCCCGGTTGCACAAGGTGCGCGCCGCCATGGCGCGCGACGGGTTGGCGGCGCTGTTTGTCACCGATCCGTCCAACCAGGCGTGGCTGACCGGCTATGACGGCTGGTCGTTTTACGTGCATCAAGG
>JBLINN010000061.1:0-16182 GCA_047639325.1 Paracoccaceae bacterium
CCCCGGGTGGGGGGTCCATTTGCCCCACCTTTCCTGCCCTGCCACAGAGTGCTTGAATCCGCCGCTTATCGCCGCTAGGCAGACGCCCATGCGGATCATCCGGGATTTTCAGTTTGTCGAACCCCTCGATCGCGGCGCCAGTGCCGCGATTGGCAATTTCGACGGCGTGCATCTGGGCCATCAATCGGTCATTGATCTGGCCCGCAACGTGGCCCCCGACGCCCCTTTGGGCGTGATGACGTTTGAACCCCATCCGCGCGAGTTTTTCGCCACCAACGCCCCACCGTTCCGCCTGATGAGCCGCGAAGCCCGTGCCAGCCGGTTGGAAAAATTGGGGGTTCAGCGGCTGTATGAGTTGAATTTCAACGCGGCCCTCGCCGGGTTAACCCCCGAAGAGTTCGCGCGCAATGTTGTCTCTGACGGGTTAGGCCTAACCCATGTGATCGTCGGCGCTGATTTCTGCTTTGGCAAAGGGCGCAGTGGCTCGGCCCAGGACCTGATCCGCTTTGGTCAAGACATGGGGTTTGGCGTCACCATCGCGCCGCTAATTGAAGGCGCTGGCGATGTCGTCTCGTCCACTGCGATCCGCCAGGCGCTGTCCGATGCCCGCCCTCGTGACGCTGCCGCCATGCTGGGCCATTGGCACCGCATCGAAGGTCAGGTGATTGGCGGCGAACAGCGCGGGCGGCAGTTGGGGTATCCCACCGCCAACATGTCCATCGAAGGCCTGCACCCGCCGAAATTCGGCGTCTATGCCGTGCTGGTCGACGTATTGGATGGCCCGCATCAGGGCAGCTATCACGGTGCGGCCTCGATGGGGGTGCGGCCGATGTTTGGCGAAAACCGCCCCAATCTGGAAACCTTTATCTTTGACTTTTCCGGTGATCTTTACGGCGCGACCCTGTCGGTTGGCTTGGTCGACTATCTACGCGCCGAAGAAAAATTCGACGACCTTGATGCATTGATCACCCAGATGGACGCCGATTGCGCCCGCGCCCGCGCCATTCTGGGCGCCCTATGACAGATGATCCCATTGACCGCGACGGGCTTGGCCGCCGGTTCTGGCAGCGCAAACCGCTGACCAGACTGACCCCGAAAGAATGGGAAGCGCTGTGTGATGGCTGCGGTAAATGCTGCCTGAACAAGCTGGAAGACGAGGACACTGGCGAGGTCGCCCTGACCCGCGTTGCCTGTCGCCTGTTGGACGACGAAAGCTGTCATTGCGCGCAATATGATATCCGGCATCAGTTCGTGCCCGAATGCATCGTGCTACGCCCCGACAATCTGGACACGCACGCCTATTGGATGCCCGCCACCTGCGCCTATCGGCTGCTGTGGGAGGGTAAGCCGTTATTCGACTGGCATCCGCTGATCTCGGGCAACCCTGACTCAGTGCACGAGGCCGGTATCTCGGTGCGTGGCATTACCGTATCCGAATTCGACACGCCCGAAGAAGATTGGGAAGACCATATTATCGAGGAGCCAACCTGATGTATTTTGCCTCTGACAATTCCGGCCCGGTTCACCCCCAAGTGATGCAGGCGCTGAACGACGTCAATTCCGGATACGCTGTGGGCTATGGCGGTGATCCGCAAATGGACATTGTGCGTGCCCACCTGCGTGAGATTTTTGAGGCCCCCGAGGCCGCGATCTTTCTTGTGACCACCGGCACCGCCGCCAATTCGCTGGCGCTGGCCACGATGTGCCAGCCCTGGCAGGCGATATTCTGTACACCAGTGGCGCATATCCATGTAGACGAATGCAACGGGCCGGAATTTTATACCGGCGGCGCCAAGCTGACGTTGGTGCCCGGCGGCGACAAGATGACGGCACAAGCCCTGCGCAGCAGCATCGTGGGCGAATACCCCCGCGACGTGCATGGCCCCCAATGTGGCCCGGTCTCGATCACCCAGGTGACCGAACGCGGATCGGTTTATTCGCTGGATGAATTGCGCGCGTTGACCGGGGTGGCCAAGGAATTTGGCCTGCCGGTGCATCTGGATGGCGCGCGTTTTGCCAATGCTTTGGTGACAACCAATGGCTCGCCTGCGGATATGACCTGGCGGTTGGGTGTCGATGCGGTTTCGTTTGGCGGCACGAAGAATGGGTTGATGGGGGCCGAGGCGGTGATCTTCTTTGATCCCGAAAAAGCGTGGGAATTTGAGCTGCGGCGCAAGCGCGGGGCGCATCTGATGTCCAAGCACCGCTATTTATCGACGCAGATGATGGCCTATTTGCAGGACGATCTGTGGCTGTCCAACGCGCGACAGGCCAACGCCAGCGCTGCGCATCTGGTCGCCGGGTTGACAGCGGCGGGGGCGGAGTTCTTGCACGAACCGGATGCCAACATGGTCTTTGCTGCCTTTCCCCGCAGCGCCCATCAACGCCTGCACGCGGCGGGGGCCGTCTGCCCATTGTGGGGTGACGCGCAGCTAGAGGGCGACGACCCGGACGAGATGCTGGCGACACGTCTGGTATGCGATTGGTCGATAACCGAGGCGCAGATTGATCAGTTCCTGACACTGGTGCTAGGCTAAGCGAGGACGCCCGCAAGGGGGGCGAAGGAGCAGGCAGCCTAGCCCGGCACGCGCTGAAACAGTCGCCGCAGTTCTGCCGCCGTGGCCCCCGGATGGGTGATCGGCAGCATATGCCCTGCCCCCTCTATCACCACGCTTTGCGCATCTGGCAACCGCTGCGCCAAGCCTTCGTTCACCGCGTCAACGACCGGATGGGTCTGACTGCCGCGCAGCAGCAATGCAGGCATGGTCGCGCGGTCCAGAACCCCCGGCGCCAACATGCCCGCGTGATCCTCATAAACCGCCGGATAGGTGGCCGCGACCACGCCAATAGATCGGGTCATGGCCCCCCGCGTCGTCTCGGGCAGGTCAGACCAGCGCGTCCCGTCTTCGCTCCACATCTTGTTGAAAAGTCGTGCGGCCAGTGCATCGTCCCCGGCCCGCATCGCTGCCACATAAGAGGCCGCACCCACATCGTGATCCGCCACGCTTTGCGGATCATCCTGCAGGGCCACCGCAAAGAACACCGGTTCGATCATCGTCAGGCTGCGCACCCGGTCGGGATACGCCAACGCCAGCCGCAAGGCGATGGTGGCTCCAAAAGAATGGCCAATCACGTCCACCGTACCCTCTGGTGGATCATCCAGCAGATGCGACACCGCCGCCACGCTGCGATCCTGGAAATCACCCTGCTTGTCCCAGTCCAGACTGCGCCCATGTGACAACATATCCGGGGTGATCAACGTCACCTCATCGCCCATCCGTTCGGCCAACCCGCGCCAGGCCCCGGAATGAGCGATGGTGCAGTGCAGCGCCAAAACCTGGCGCGCGCCTTGTCCGAAACTGCGCACAAAAACCGGTTGCGGCACAGACTGTTCGCCCTTCACCCTTTGGTTTCCGCCAAATGAGCATCCAGATCTGCCAACCGGTCCTGCCCCCAGAACCGCTGACCATCGGATGTGACGTAAAACGGCGATCCAAACACCCCGGCCTCAACCGCCGCCTCTAGATTGGCGCCATAGGTCTCGGCCCCCTGCAGCAACCCGCTGTCGGCCAGCGACGGATCAAACCCGGCGGCTTGCAGGCAGTCCTTTATCACCGCATCCTCGGCGACGTCCTTTTCCTCGATCCAGCAAGCGCGCAAAATGCTATGCGCCAGCGCGCCCAGATCGCCGCCCCCCGCAAACTGCGCCGCCACCAGCGCGTATGACGCAGGCGCGGCGTTGGTCGGGAAATGCGCCGGCTTTAGATTGACCGGCATGCTCAGATTTTTCGACTGCCGGATCAGTTCCTGCATCCGGTATTCAAGGCGCGCCGGATGCCGGTCCTTGAGCGCCAATCCCCCCGTCCGGGGAAACAGCGCCATGATATCGAAGGGTTTGTAGGCAATGCTGGCCCCGTGCCGGGCAGCAATTTCTTCCAACCGGGTGCCTGCCAGATAGCTAAAAGGCGATAAAACGGAAAAATAGTAGTCAATATCGGCCATCTGCGGTTTCTCCACCTGTGAAAACTATGCGGGACCGTAAGGCCATGCTAAGCGGTGTCAACATCACGAATCTGTCACATTGCCCTTGCTGTCGGGGCCCTTGCTGCCGGGGATACCAGCACATGTCAAAACTCAATGAACCCAAGCTAATTTCTGGGAATGCCAACCGTCCTTTGGCTAAAGCCATCGCGCGACGAATGTCCATGCATCGCGGTGTCGGTGTCAATCTGGTGGATGCCCGGGTTGAACGCTTTAATGACGGGGAAATCTTTGTCGAGGTTTACGAAAATGTGCGCGGAGAGGATATGTTCCTGATCCAGCCCACATCGAACCCGGCCAATGACAATTTGATGGAACTGCTGATCATGGCCGACGCACTACGCCGGTCTTCGGCGTCGCGGATCACCGCCGTGCTGCCCTATTTCGGTTATGCCCGGCAGGACCGCCGCACCAAGGCCCGCACGCCAATTTCGGCCAAGCTGGTGGCTAATATGATCGTCGAGGCCGGGATTGAACGGGTGCTGACGATGGATCTGCACGCGGCGCAGATTCAGGGGTTCTTTGATATTCCGGTGGACAACCTTTACGCGTCACCCGTGTTCGCCCTGGATATCCGCGCCCAGTTTCAGGGCCGGATGGATGATCTGATGGTGGTGTCCCCCGATGTTGGCGGCGTGGCGCGGGCGCGTGAGTTGGCCAAGCGGATCAATTCCCCGCTGGCGATTGTCGACAAGCGCCGGGAAAAGCCGGGCGAAATCGCCGAGATGACGGTGATCGGCAATGTCGAAGGCAAGACCTGCGTGATCATCGACGACATGGTCGATACTGCCGGTACCCTATGCAAAGCGGCGCAGGTGCTGATCGAGAATGGCGCCAAAGAAGTGCATTCCTATATCACCCACGGCGTGATGAGCGGCCCCGCCGTCGAACGCGTCACCAATTCCGTGATGAAATCGCTGGTGCTGACCGATACCATCCAGCCCACCGAGGCGGTGAAATCCGCGCCCAATATCCGTATCGTGCCCACCGCGCCGATCTTTGCCCAAGCGATCCTGAATATCTGGCATGGCACGTCCGTGTCGTCGCTGTTTGACGACGCCACCCTTAGCCCGATTTACGAAGCGCTCTACGCGGCAGAGTAACCCGGGCGGTGTTCAACCCTGTGCCCCGGACGTGATCCGGGGCCACATTCAGGGTCACATTGGGGATCACTTTCAGAGTCTGCGAGGCAATCGCAACCGGCGTCAGTAAACGCCCCAGTCGTCTTCATGCGGTAATTCCCCGGTGGCCGTCCAGGCAACCCGTACCCGCGCGACGCGGGTATCCAGCCACGTCCGGAACACGATTTCAAAGCCTTCGGTCGTGATATTTTCGGCCGTGACTTCGGCGCGAATGGGCGATTGCGTGTCGATGTCCCACAGGGCAACTGACGTTTGAACCACTGGCTCGCTACGAAAGGCCTCGCTGAATTTGACTGCCAGACGCCGCTCTCGTGGGCCGGCGCCGGTCCACATCTCGCCGCCGTCTTCGAAATCGGCAAACAACACCACGTCGCCCTGGTCGATGCCAATTAGATGGTTACTAAATCTTTTCATGCGCTCGTTTTCTGTCCTGACACACCTTTATAGCCAAGTTATTGGGCAAAAGCGTGGCAAAATCAAACCGGCCCCATGACAGGGCCGGTCTGTTAGTCAAGGTCCGAGATCGGCCCTGTGCACTGGCTTACAGGTTGATATGGCCGCCCAAGGCTTCCATGTCCGCCAACAGCTTTGCCGCATCATCCACCAGGCTGTGCTGGCCGTTATGCGCCGCCTTTGCGGCGTCATACGCGGCGCGGGCGGTTTCAACCATCTCGTCGACATGGCTCCGGGTCATTTCGCCAACCGGAACCACTCTTTCGGCCAGAACCGATACCGCAGACCCGTTGATTTCGGCAAACCCGCCGGTCACGACATAGTCCGTGGACCCGTCAGGCCCTTCGGCCCGCAAGATGCCGGGACGCAGCGTGGTGATCACCGGGGCATGGTCCGGCATCGCCGTCATATCCCCATCCGCGCCCGGAATCTGTACAGCACTCACTTGAAGCGACGCCAGGCTGCGCTCGGGTGAGACAAGGTCGAATTGTATCGTATCTGCCATCAGGACTCTCCTCAGGCGGCGTCAGCTGCCATACGTTCGGCTTTTGCGATCACGTCGTCGATACCGCCAACCATCAAAAAGGCACCTTCGGGCAGGTGATCGTATTCACCGGCCACAACCGCCTTGAACGACGAAATGGTTTCTTCCAGCGGCACCTGAACGCCGGGCGAACCGGTGAACACTTGGGCGACGTCAAACGGCTGTGACAGGAAACGCTCAATCTTGCGGGCGCGGGTCACGGTCATTTTATCTTCTTCGCTCAATTCATCCATGCCCAGAATGGCGATGATATCCTGAAGCGATTTGTAACGCTGCAAAATCTGCTGCACCTGGGTGGCAACGGCGTAATGCTCTTCGCCCACAATGGCCGGGTCCAACAGACGCGACGTGGAATCGAGCGGGTCAACCGCAGGATAGATGCCTTTTTCCGAGATCGCCCGGTTCAGAACCGTGGTGGCGTCAAGGTGGGCAAACGAGGTGGCAGGCGCCGGATCGGTCAAGTCATCCGCAGGCACGTACACGGCCTGAACCGAGGTAATAGACCCCGATTTGGTGGACGAGATGCGTTCCTGCATGGTGCCCATATCGGTGGCCAGTGTCGGCTGATAGCCCACAGCAGACGGGATACGGCCCAACAGGGCGGACACTTCGGACCCGGCCTGGGTAAAGCGGAAGATGTTGTCGACGAAGAACAGCACGTCGGAACCGGTATCGTCACGGAACTGTTCCGCAAGGGTCAGACCCGACAGAGCAATCCGCATCCGCGCACCCGGAGGCTCGTTCATCTGGCCGTAGACCAGCGCAATTTTGCTCTCTTCCAGGTTATCGGGAACGATAACGCCGGATTCGATCATTTCGTGGTAAAGGTCGTTGCCTTCACGGGTCCGTTCACCAACGCCCGCGAACACCGAAACACCCGAGTGCACTTTGGCGATGTTGTTGATCAGTTCCATGATCAGAACCGTCTTGCCCACGCCGGCACCGCCGAACAGGCCAATCTTGCCGCCCTTGGTGTAAGGCGCCAGCAGGTCAACAACCTTGATGCCTGTCACCAGGATTTCCATCTCGGTCGACTGGTCGGCAAACGATGGCGCCTCACCGTGGATGCCGCGCGTTTCAGTGGAGACGATCGGGCCTTTTTCGTCAACCGGGTCGCCGGTCACGTTCATGATCCGGCCCAGGGTCGCCGTGCCAACCGGCACAGTGATAGTCGTGCCAGTGTCTTCAACCGCTTCGCCGCGCACCAGACCTTCGGTGGCGTCCATCGCAATGGTGCGCACGGTGTTTTCGCCCAAGTGCTGCGCCACTTCCAACACCAGCTTTTTGCCGTTGTTGGTGGTGGTCAGCGCGTTCAGAATTTCAGGCAGCGCGTCATCGAACTGGACGTCGACGACGGCCCCGATGATCTGCGTGACTTTGCCTTTAGCATTTGCCATGTTTCGTCTCCGGTTCTCGTTTACAGCGCTTCCGCGCCCGAAATAATTTCAATCAGCTCGTTGGTGATCACAGCCTGACGCGAGCGGTTGTACTGAATGGTCAGCTTGTCGATCATATCGCCCGCGTTGCGGGTGGCGTTGTCCATCGCAGACATCCGGGCACCCTGTTCGGACGCGCCGTTTTCCAGCAGCGCGCTGAAAATCTGAGTGGCCACACCACGTGGCAGCAACTCGGCCAGAATTTCTTCCTCGCTGGGTTCGTATTCGTACACTGTGGCAGGCCCGTCGCCGGTTTCCCCGTCAAAAGTGGCCGGGATGATCTGTTGCTCTGTCGGGATCTGGGTGACCACGTTGACGAACTTTGAATAAAAGATCGTCGCCACGTCAAATTCAGCCCCGTCAAAGCGCGCGATGATGTCACGGGCGATGTCTTGCGCGTTGACATAGGACAACCGCTTGACTTCGCTTAGGTCGACATGACCGACAAACAGGTCGCCATATTCACGCTTCATCGCGTCACGGCCTTTTTTGCCGACCGTCAGGATTTTCACCGTCTTGCCTGCCAGCTTCAGGCTTGCGACCTTCTGCCGGGCCATCTTGGCGATGTTGCCGTTGAAGCCACCGCAAAGCCCGCGCTCGGCCGTCATCACAACCAACAACTGCACCTGATCACTGCCGGTACCACCCAGCAGTTTCGGCGCGCTGTCGCTGCCACCGACAGAAGCGGCCAGCCCTGCCATCACGGCATTAAACCGTTCGGTATAGGGGCGGGACTCTTCCGCGCTTTCTTGTGCGCGGCGCAGTTTCGCCGCAGCAACCATTTGCATGGCCTTGGTGATCTTGCGGGTCGATTTGACCGACTCGATCCTGTTCTTAAGGTCCTTAAGATTCGGCATTGCCGCGTCTCCCCTTAGGCGAAGTCAGCGGCGAATTCACCAATTGCTGATTTGATCCGGTCCTCTGCGTCACCCTTGATTTTGGGGTCCTCAACAGTGATCCAGTCCAGCATTTCGGCATGCTTGCTGCGCAGATGCGCCAGCAGGCCCGCCTCGAACCGACCAACATCGCCAACCGGGATCTTGTCAAGAAAGCCCTTGGTGCCGGCAAAGATCACGCAAACGATCTCGGCGTTGGTCAGCGGCGAATACTGCGGCTGCTTCATCAGTTCGGTCAGACGCGCGCCACGGGCCAGCAGCTGCTGAGTTGCGGCATCAAGGTCGGACCCAAACTGGGCAAACGCGGCCATTTCACGATACTGCGCCAGTTCCAGCTTAACCGGACCCGCGATGGATTTCATCGAGTTGGTCTGAGCAGAAGAGCCAACACGCGACACTGACAGACCGGTGTTCACAGCAGGACGGATGCCCTGATAGAACAGTTCGGTTTCCAGAAAGATCTGGCCGTCGGTGATCGAAATCACGTTGGTTGGAATAAACGCCGAAACGTCGCCACCTTGAGTTTCGATGATCGGCAGTGCGGTCAAGGAACCGGACCCATTGTCTTCGTTCAGCTTGGCCGAGCGCTCCAACAGGCGAGAGTGCAGATAGAACACGTCACCAGGATAGGCTTCGCGCCCGGGCGGGCGACGCAGCAACAGCGACATCTGACGATAGGAAACGGCCTGTTTGGACAGATCATCATAGATGATCAGCGCGTGACGGCCATTGTCGCGGAAGAATTCTGCCATTGCGGTGGCAGCGTAAGGCGCCAGGAATTGCAGCGGCGCAGGCTCGGATGCGGTTGCGGCCACCACGATGGTATATTCCATCGCGCCGGTTTCTTCCAGCTTCTTCACCAGCTGTGCCACGGTCGACCGCTTTTGGCCGATGGCAACATAGACGCAGTACAATTTCTTGCCTTCGTCGTCGCCGGCAGCGTCGTTATAGTTCTTCTGGTTCAGGATCGCGTCCAGCGCTACGGCGGTTTTGCCGGTCTGGCGGTCGCCAATGATCAGTTCGCGTTGGCCACGGCCAATCGGGATCATCGCGTCAACCGATTTCAGGCCGGTTGCCATCGGTTCGTGCACCGATTTACGCGGGATGATGCCCGGCGCCTTGACGTCTGCAACGCCGCGCTCAGTCGAGTCGATTGGACCCTTGCCGTCAATCGGGTTGCCCAGACCGTCAACAACACGCCCCAGCAGACCGTTGCCAATTGGCACGTCCACGATCGAGTTGGTGCGCTTGACAGTGTCGCCTTCTTTGATGTCCCGGTCAGAACCGAAGATCACCACGCCAACATTGTCGCTTTCCAGGTTCAGGGCCATGCCCATGATGCCACCGGGAAATTCGACCATCTCACCGGCCTGCACATTGTCCAGACCATAAACGCGGGCGATACCATCGCCAACGCTCAGAACTCGGCCAATTTCGGCCACTTCGGCCTCTTGACCAAAATTCTTGATCTGGTCCTTCAGGATCGCAGAAATCTCTGCTGCTTGGATACCCATTTATCCGACCTCTTTCATTTTATTCTGGAGGGAGTTGAGCCGCGAGCGGATCGACGTATCGATCATCTTGCTGCCCACTTTGACGACAAGACCGCCGATAAGGCTTTCATCGACGGTTGCATTGATGGTGACGGTTTTACCAACGCGCGCAGTCAGCGCGTCGGACAGTTTTGCGGTCTGTGCCTTGGTCAGCGCCTTGGCACTGGTGACGTCTGCCGTCACTTCGCCGCGGGCATCGGCCAGCAACCCGCGCAAGGCGCTGATCAGTTGCGGCAACACAAACAGGCGGCGTTTTTCGGCCATCAGCGCCAGTGAATTCTGCATCACCGGGGCCAGATTCATCTTTTTGGCAATCGCAGTGACCGCCGCGCCCTGGTCCTGACGGGAAATCAGCGGCGAATGGATCAGAGTACGCAGATCCTCGCTGTCATCCAGCGCGACGGCCAGATCGTTCAGGCTGGTCTCTAGACCATCAAGGTTCTTGTTCTCTTGCGCGATCTCAAAGATCGCCGTCGCATAGCGCGCAGCTATGCTTGCGGAAATCGAAGCTGGTTCGGACACGTCCACCCTTTCCGATACGTGGCCCCGGTTTTGTGCCAGCCTTGGCACCCGGGGGCGTTAAGTATCCCCACCGGTTGGCGAGGCGTCAAAATCAGCGTGGATGTAACAGAGCGTTCCCAGTCTCGCAACAGAGGAAACCGATAAGGTGGATTGCGAAAATACCTTATTTATAAGGCCCTCGCCCAAGTGCGACGGTTTGCGCCTGCCCTAGCCCTTGAAAAATACAGGAATTTTACACGTTTCCCCGATTCCTACCCGTTCAAAACGCGCAGATCTTGTGCCCAATTCCTGTGAACCTCTGCCCACAGCACAAGTACTGCACCCTCTGTGAAACGTCCTCCGTCCAACAGCCGGGCCATCGCCTTAGATCGGTTCGGCCAATCCTTGGGGCAGTTTGACCTGGCGTTTGGCCTTTTCCTTGGTGATTGTGCCCTGCGGCGGCTGCACCCGCTTTGACGCCTCAACCAAAATCACGCCCCCCGCCAGAACCGACGGAATCCACGCGCCTACCTTTTCAAACAACGGCCCGGCCTTCAACCAGGAGCGGCGGATTGACGGCGGCTGATGCAGCGCCGCCGCGTGGCGTTCCGGCAGAAACTGATGCTGTTTCAGCTGTGCCTCGATCTGGCCCAGTGTATACGGTCGCCCATAGCCAAACGGCGTGGCATCGCTGCGCGACCATAACCCGGCGCGGTTGGGCACGATAAAGATCACCTTGCCCCCCGGCCCCAGCACCCGCCAGCATTCTTCCAACAGGCGCGACGGACGTTCAGAGGTTTCCAGCCCGTGCATCAGCACCAGCTTGTCGACATGCCCGGTTTCGATCGGCCACAGGGTTTCTTCGGTCAGAACCGACACGTTTGGCATCCCCGCAGGCCACGGCATCACCCCCTGCGGACCCGGCATCAGGGCAATCACCCGCCGCGCATCGCCCAGATACGGGCGCAGCAACGGCACGGCAAAGCCAAACCCGGCCACCGTCTGGCCATGCGCCTCGGGCCACATGGTTTGCAAGCGCGCGCGGATCGACGCCTGCGCCGCGCGCCCCAGCGTGCTGCGGTAATAAAAGTTTCGTAAGTCCTGCACATCAAGATGCATTGCGGGCGCCCGTCTGATCGGCCAGTCTGGGGGCACTCTAGCAATGAAAGGGCGAAACACCATGCCTGATGAAATCGTGCCGCTTGAAATTCTGACCATCCCTTGCCTGTCCGACAATTACGCCTTTCTTGCCCATGATCCGATCAGCGGCGACACCGCCCTTGTGGATGTCCCCGAGGCCGCGCCGATTCTGGCCGCGCTGGCCAAGACCGGCTGGACCCTAAGCCACGTGTTGTTGACCCATCACCATTACGATCACATCGACGGCCTGGCCGAGGTTCTGGCGGCGCATTCCGCCCAAGTGGTCGGGGCCAAGGCGGATGCCAAACGCCTGCCGCCGCTGGATATCGCGGTGGCTGAAGGCGATGTGTTTCAGGTTGGTGGGCAGAACGTACAAGTGATTGACGTGTCGGGCCACACGCTGGGCCATATCGCGTTTCACATCCCCGACAGTCACGCGGTGTTCACCGCCGACAGCCTGATGGCGCTGGGATGCGGGCGGGTGTTTGAGGGCACCCCGCCACAAATGTGGGAGTCGCTGAGCAAGCTGGCCGCCCTGCCCGGCGATACAATTGTCTATTCCGGCCATGAATACACCCAAGCCAACGCCGCCTTTGCCCTGACCATCGAGCCCCAGAACCAGGAATTGCAGGCGCGGGTGCGCGATATTGCGACGGCGCGGGCCGAAAACCGGCCAACTGTGCCGTCGGCGCTGTCGCTGGAACTGGCCACCAACCCGTTTTTGCGGGCAGGTGTTGTGCAAGTGCAGAAAAATGTTGGAATGCCCGGTGGCGACCCAGCAGCGGTTTTTTCCGAGATTCGGGAGCGAAAAGACCACTTTTAGGCCGTATTTCGCGTGTTTCGGTCACTTTGTGCTGCAACGCTCACATCATTTGTGACACGAAAATGAAAAAAAAGCCTTGAAGCTGCGCCCCGATCAACCAAAATCTAATACTATGAGGCCAATGATGGTCCGAGAGGCGTTGCGATTTCGTTTCCTTGATGACCCAGAATAAGAGGAGCACGTGCGTGCCTTCATTCTCGAGCACACTTGAACAAGCCATTCATGCCGCGTTAGCGCAGGCAAACGAACGGCGCCACGAATTTGCAACGCTGGAGCATCTGCTGCTGGCGCTGCTGGACGAACCCGATGCGATCCGGGTGATGAAAGCCTGCAGCGTTGATCTGAAAGAGCTGCGCACGACGCTGGTGGAATTTGTTGACGAAGACCTGTCCAATCTGGTGACGGATGTCGACGGATCAGAAGCGGTACCAACAGCCGCGTTTCAGCGGGTGATCCAGCGCGCCGCGATCCACGTCCAAAGCTCTGGCCGGACCGAGGTGACAGGCGCCAACGTGCTGGTCGCGATCTTTGCAGAACGCGAAAGCAACGCCGCCTATTTCCTGCAGGAACAGGACATGACGCGTTATGATGCGGTGAATTTCATCGCCCACGGGGTCGCCAAGGATCCGGCGTTTGGCGAACAACGCCCGGTCACAGGCTCAACCGACCCCGAGGAAGAGGAAACTTCGCAGGCCACCATGGAAGGCGACGCCAAGGAAAGTGCGCTGGACAAATACTGCGTCGATCTGAACGCCAAATCGCGCGAAGGCGATATTGACCCGCTGATCGGCCGCGAGTCCGAGGTAGAACGTTGCATTCAGATTCTGTGCCGTCGGCGCAAGAACAACCCGCTATTGGTTGGCGACCCCGGGGTTGGCAAAACCGCGATTGCCGAAGGTCTGGCGCGCAAAATTGTCGCCGGAGAAACGCCCGAAATTCTGGCCGAAACCACAATCTATTCGCTGGATCTGGGTGCATTGTTGGCAGGCACCCGCTATCGCGGCGACTTTGAGGAACGGCTGAAGGCGGTGATCAACGAGTTGGAAGATCACGACGACGCTGTGCTGTTCATCGACGAAATTCACACAATCATTGGTGCCGGAGCAACGTCAGGCGGGGCGATGGACGCGTCAAACCTGCTAAAACCCGCGTTGCAAAGCGGCAAGCTGCGCACCATGGGCAGCACGACATATAAAGAATTCCGTCAGCATTTCGAAAAGGACCGCGCCTTGTCGCGGCGGTTCCAGAAAATCGATGTGAACGAGCCGACGGTGGATGACAGCGTCAAAATCCTCAAAGGTCTGAAGCCGTATTTTGAGGAACATCACGGCGTCAAATACACGGCGGATGCGATCAAAACCGCTGTAGAATTGGCGGCGCGCTATATCAATGACCGCAAATTGCCGGACAAGGCGATTGATGTGATCGACGAAGCAGGCGCGGCCCAGCATCTTGTGCCCGCCGCCAAGCGACGCAAAACCATCGGCACCAAAGAGATCGAGGCCGTGGTGGCCAAGATTGCCCGCATTCCGCCCAAGAACGTGTCGCGCGATGATGCGGCTGTGTTGAAGGATCTTGAGGCCTCGCTGAAGCGCGTGGTGTTTGGCCAGGACAAGGCGATTTCCGCCCTGGCCAGTGCGATCAAACTGTCGCGCGCCGGTCTGCGTGAGCCGGAAAAGCCGATTGGTAATTACCTGTTTTCCGGCCCCACCGGGGTGGGTAAAACCGAGGTGGCCAAGCAGCTGGCGGATACGCTGGGTGTGGAATTGCTGCGGTTTGACATGTCCGAATATATGGAGAAACACGCGGTTTCCCGTCTGATCGGCGCGCCTCCGGGCTATGTTGGGTTTGATCAGGGTGGCATGCTGACCGATGGGATTGATCAACACCCGCATTGCGTGTTGCTGCTGGACGAGATCGAAAAGGCGCATCCGGATGTCTATAACATCCTGCTGCAGGTGATGGACCATGGCGAGTTGACGGACCATAACGGACGCACGGTCAGTTTCCGCAATGTGGTGCTGATCATGACCTCGAACGCCGGAGCTGCCGAGCAGGCGAAATCCGCCATCGGCTTTGGCCGTGATCGGCGCGAGGGCGAGGATACTGCGGCGATTGAACGCACGTTCACGCCGGAATTCCGCAACCGGCTGGACGCGGTGATATCCTTTGCAACCCTACCCAAGGAGGTGATCCTGCAAGTTGTCGAAAAGTTCGTGCTACAGCTTGAGGCCCAGTTGATGGATCGCAACGTGACCATCGAACTGACCCGCCCCGCCGCCGTATGGCTGGCCGACAAGGGCTATGACGACAAGATGGGGGCTCGTCCCCTGGGCCGGGTCATTCAGGAGTACATCAAGAAACCTCTGGCCGAAGAGCTGTTGTTTGGCAAACTGGCCAAGGGCGGCGTGGTCAAGGTTGGCATGAAAAAGGGCGAGCTCGATCTGCAGATCGAAGGCTTGCCAAAACCGCGCCTGTCGGGCGACAAGCCGCCGTTGCTGACCGCTGACTGATGCGTCGCGCGGCCCTGATTGCTGCGCTGCTAACGCCTGCCGCACCCGTTGCGGCGGGCGATCCCGTTCTGGGCCTGCCGATTGACTGCATTCTGGGTCAGACCTGTTATATACAGCACTATGTTGACCGCGACCCGGAACCCGGCGCGCAGGATTACCGCTGTGGCGGGCTGAGTTATGATGGCCACAAGGGCACGGATTTTGCGACCGATACGCTGGCGCGGATGCACAGCGGGGTGAATGTGCTGGCTTCTGCCGCCGGTCAAGTGGTGCGGATGCGCGATGGCGTGCCGGACCAGATCTATTCCAGTGAAAATGCGGCTGCGGTTGACGGCCGCGAATGTGGCAACGGCGTGGTTCTGTTGCACGACGACGGCTGGGAGACAATGTATTGCCATATGAAACAGGGCTCGGTTCTGGTTTCAAAGGGTGATCAGGTGGCGGCAGGCGCCGTGTTGGGCCAGGTTGGTCTTAGCGGTAAAACCCAGTTTCCGCATTTGCATCTGACGGTCTATCACAATGGTCGAGTGGTCGACCCGTTTGATCTGTCTAACGTCGAAACTTGCAATTCGGATGCCACCAGCCAGACCATGAGCGATGTGTGGCAAACCGTGCCCGGCTATCATCCCGGTGGGATGATCAACGCCGGGTTTACTCCGGACATTCCCGATTACGGCGATGTACAGGCGGGTACTGCCGCGCAGGCCACATTGCCCACCGATGCTCCGGCGCTGGTGCTGTTTGGCTTTTCCTATGGCGGGCGCAAAGGCGACGTTATCCATCTGGAGATAACCGGCCCAGCTGGCCCGTTGGCCGCGCAGCAGATAATTTTGGACAAGGATCAAGCGCGGTTTTTTCGCGCCGCAGGCAAACGCCTGAAACAGGATCTCTGGCCGTCCGGTATCTATACCGGAACTGTGCGGATGATGCGCGCAGGCACAGAATTGGGCCAGACAACGACGCGCGTGGTCGTTAAGTAACCCTGCTATTTCCCGGTCAGTTTCAACTCAATCCGCCGGTTTTGCGCCCGTGCCTCGGGCGTGTCGTCGGGATTGATCGGCTGGTATTCACCAAATCCGTTGGCCGACAACCGTTGCGGATCAATCGCCAATCCGTCCACCATATAGCGCACAACCGACA
>JBLINN010000062.1:0-16127 GCA_047639325.1 Paracoccaceae bacterium
CCATCCGTTTATGAAGAATGAAAACGGCGAGATTTTTTCCTGGCAAATGGTTGCCTCGGGGCTGGCGGCGGTCTGGGCCAAGGACAACACCCGCGCGTCGCTGTTCGACGCGATGGACCGCAAAGAGGTTTACGGTACCACTGGCCCACGTATCGCTGTGCGGTTCTTTGGCGGCTATGACTTTACCGAGACCGATGCAAAAGGCCGCGAGCCTGCCGCCGTCGGCTACGCCAAGGGCGTGCCGATGGGGGGCGATCTGGTGGCCCCACCTGAAGGCAAGTCACCGAATTTTCTGGTGGCCGCGCTGCGCGATCCGATTGGCGCAAATCTTGACCGGGTTCAGATCGTCAAAGGCTGGGTTGATGGCGACGGCGCGACGCATGAAAAAGTCTATGACGTGGCGTGGTCTGACGGACGCGTCGCCGGAGCCGATGGCAAACTGCCCGCCGTGGGCAACACCGTTGACGTCGCCTCGGCCACATGGACCAACACCATCGGCGCACCAGAACTGATCACCGTCTGGTCCGATCCGGATTTCGACGCAGGCCAGCGCGCGTTCTATTATGCCCGGGTTCTGGAAATCCCAACCCCGCCCTGGTACCTGTTCGACGTTGTGAAATACCGCGAAGCTCTGCCCGAAGGCGCCCCCACCTCGCAGCAGGAACGCGCCTATACCACGCCAATCTGGTACACGCCCGCAGGGTAACATCGGCGATAAACACGACCAGGGACCGCGACCAAAAGCGCGGTCTCTACCTGCTTGCCGGGGTCTTTGCGGTCCGCCGCAGGCTTTCGGCCAACAGGTGCCCGGCGATGGCAGCAAACACGATCCCGCCGCCGGTCATGGTCGCAAGTCCCGGGGTTTCAGCGAAGGCGATCCACACCCAGATCGGCGCAAGCGGCGCATCCAGCGCCCCAAGCAGCGCGGTTTCGATCGCAGGCAGCATACGCGCCCCAACCGCAAACAGCCCCAACCCAAGCGCCGAATTGACCAGCCCAAACAGCGCCAGCAGGCCCAGGTCCGGCGCGCTGACCGCAAGGTCCCCGGCCCAGGGCAGTGCCACAAGGCTGCTTAGCACCGCTGACAGACAGGCCGCTGGCATGATGGGGATGTCTTTGGTGTGGCGTGAAATAACCATTATCACCGCCATCGACACCGTCATGCCAAAGGCCAGCAGGTCGCCAAATAGATCGCCCTCCTGCCCCCAGCCGACCATCAACGACACACCGCCAACCGCCACAAGGCTGGCCACAATGGCGCTTTTGGCCGGGCGTTCGCGCATCACCAACCAGGCCAGCCCTGCCGCAACCAG
The DNA here is from genome assembly GCA_047639325.1 of Paracoccaceae bacterium. Lineage (GTDB taxonomy): Bacteria > Pseudomonadota > Alphaproteobacteria > Rhodobacterales > Rhodobacteraceae > NVQY01. Next base: position 1,314 of record JBLINN010000062.1, read on the forward strand.
CGGTACGGTGGCATAGATGATCGACACATGCGCCACGGTGGTGATTCGCAGCGACGTGATAAAGCACAACATACCTAGGGCCGAGACCCCTACAAACATCCAACCCGCCCAGCCCATGCGGCGGAATTCGCCCCACGTTCTGCCGCCCTGCATCAACGAAATACCCACCAGAATACCCGCCGCGCCGAACATCCCGCGCCACACCAGCATGGACCCGGTGTCGATGGCAATCAGCCGCGTAAACAGACCCGCCGTGCTCCACGCCACGGCAGAGGCGGTCACCAGCAACAGCCCCAGCCGGTAACTGCCCTGAAAACCCGCGCACCGATCACTCACTGGCAGTTTTCCAGTCGCCATCCCGGTTCCACCAACGATGCGGGTTATCCTTGTCGTCCAACCCTTTGCACAGGCTGCGCAACACGTCCTGAACGGTGATCACAGGCTCGTAACAGCTGTGCACCGCGTAAATCGCCTCGATCAGCTGATCCAGCACACCAGTGTCTTTGGGAACAAACAACCTGACCTCATCCCCCCCCGGCCGATGCCGCACCACATCCTCGGCACCGGTGGGTGTCCCTTCGCGTGGACGGTAATATTCGACCCCACCGGGCGCCCGATACGCATTGCTGTCGGTGTTGCCTTGGGTCAGCGGCACAACTTTGCGGATTTCATCGAATATCCTGTCCACATCTTCAGCAGGTGCTTGATAGGTGACCAGCCATGGCGGCTCCATCCTTATCGGTCGGGTGTCAAACCCGGTTTGCATGATGTCGGTCTTCATTGGCCCGCCTTTCTGATCCGTGTTGGTTTCACCCTACGGCGCCCCTGCTGACATCTATGTGTCAGCAGGGGTATGCTATCTGTCAGACAGCTCAAAACCAGATTGGCCCGCGATGCGATCCACCCGAATGTTCGAAATCATCCAGATTCTGCGCAATGCCCCGGGCCCGCTAACGGCACAGGCGATTGCTGAGACATTAGAAGTGAACAAACGCACGATTTACCGCGATATCGCCTCGCTGCAAGCCACCCGCGTCCCGATCGAGGGCGAGGCTGGTGTGGGGTACATCATGCGCCCCGGCTTTAACCTGCCCCCCTCAATTTTGACGTGGAAGAGGCCGAAGCCATCACCGTCGGGCTTAGCATGATCGCCCGCACCGGTGACAAAAGCCTGGAACGGGCGGCCAGACGGGCGGCACGGAAACTGTCGGATGCGACACAGCTTAGCGAGACTTTGTTCTCGTCCAACTGGGGGGCAAAAGCGCCGGACGACATTGATCTTGCACAGGTCCGCGATGCCATCCGGGGTGAATTGAAACTCCATCTGGATTACCGCGACGCCGATCAACACATCAGCAGCCGGACAATCCGGCCCGTCGCATTGGTCTATTATTCCGAAGTTGTCGTGCTCGCCGCCTGGTGCGAGCTGCGCCATGATTTTCGCCACTTCCGCGTGGACCGCGTGGTGAAATGTCAAGTTTTATCCGAGGATTTTGCCGGGAAAGGTGCTGCCTTACGACGCACCTGGGCCGAAACCCATGGCGAAGACCTGCAATAACGCGCCGGGATACATCCGCTGCAAAGGGGCCCGACAACCGGGGATTCCCTTGCCCGCCCCTGCCAACTCCACTAAAGCCGGGCCATGCTGGATGACAATGACGATATTCACCCGCTGTTTGCCGGGGCGCCACGTACCACCGCGTTCAAGAAACTGCGCAAGCGGATCGTGCGGCAAACGCGCGAGGCGATTGACCAATATGGCATGGTCGAGCGCGGCGCGCTGTCAGATGACGCGCCACGGCCGCGCTGGCTGGTCTGTCTGTCGGGTGGCAAAGACAGCTATACCCTGCTGGCCGTACTGCATGAATTGCAATGGCGCGGGTTGCTGCCGGTCGATATTCTGGCCTGCAATCTGGATCAGGGACAACCCGGGTTTCCCGCCACCGTGCTGCCCGAGTTCCTACAGAAAAAAGGCGTGCCGCACCGGATCGAATATCAGGACACTTATTCCATCGTTATCGACAAGGTGCCCCAGGGCCGGACCTTCTGTGCGCTGTGTTCACGTCTGCGGCGGGGCAACCTTTACCGGGTGGCCCGCGAAGAAGGCTGCAGCGCGGTGGTTCTGGGCCATCACCGCGATGACATCCTGGAAACCTTCTTTATGAACCTGTTTCACGGCGGACGGCTGGCCACCATGCCGCCCAAGCTGGTCAACGAAGAAGGCGATCTGTTTGTCTATCGCCCGCTGGCCCATGTGGCCGAGGCTGATTGCGCCAAATTCACCGCCGCGATGGGCTATCCCGTCATCCCTTGCGACCTGTGTGGCAGTCAGGACGGGCTGCAACGCCAACAGGTCAAAGCCATCCTGGATGGTTGGGAATCAAACAGCCCCGGGAGGCGCAAGGTGATGTTCCGCGCCCTGATGAATGCCCGTCCGTCGCACCTGCTGGACCCGAAATTGTTCGACTTTGCCGGTCTCACCCGAACAGGCGAGCTCTAAAAGAACAAATTAAGAACAATCTGCCGAGAATTCCACTGCTGCGTTAACGTTAGGGTCAGATTGGGCGGCTAACTTCCCATTATTCGCGTAATGCGCCAGATGGGAAAGGCCAGACAATGCCGACATCTACGCCCGGTTCACCGGTGGACGGGCCTTTGGCCCGATTCCGCAGTCAGGCCCTGCCAATTCTGACCGGCCCGCCAATTCTGGCCTTTCTGCCTGCTATCACGTTGGGCACTTTTTGGCTGGGCGGCGAAGGTGCGCTGGTTGCCGCCTCTTTGGGCCTGCCGCTGATTTTTGCCCTTACCGGAGCGTTTGGCGGCTGGCGCAGCGGGGTCGGCGTGCCGCGCGACAGTGTGACGGGGCTGATGCTGCGCGACGGCTTTGAAACGGTGGTTGACCAGGTTTACACCCAGGCCACCGGCGCGGATTTGCGGTCCGCATGTTTTGTGCTGGAACTGGATGGCTATCGGGATCTGGTGGACCACCACGGGCAAACCGCCGCTGACACCGTGATGCAGTGCAGTGGTGACCGGATTCTCGCGACCCTGCGCAGTGGCGATACCGTGGCCCGGCTGGGGGACAGCCGCTTTGCCATCTGCCTGATGGCGGTCCGGCAGTTGGATCTGGAATTATGCATTCAATTGTCGGGTCGATTGCAAAGCGCAATAGAAGACCCGATATCGCTGGATGGCGTGTCGGTCTACATGACCTGCTCGGTTGGCTTTTGCCAGCGCAGCCGCGCCTCGGGCACGACCGGGCAGCAATGGCTGGCCGGGGCCGTCGCCGCCCTGTCGGATGCACAACGCGCCGGGCCATCAGGCATCCGCGCCTATTCCGCAGAAATGGGGCGCCGCACCCAAGCGCGCAGCGACTTGCGGGAAGAGGCCTCAGCCGCACTGGAAAACGGCCAGATTCAACCATGGTTTCAGCCGCAAATTTCGACAGACACCGGCAAAGTCACAGGTTTTGAGGCTTTGGCGCGTTGGTCGCACCCGGTTCAGGGTATCATCGCGCCCTGCACATTCCTGCCCGTCATGGACAAGGCCGGCCTGACAGAGCGGTTGGGCCAGGTCATGTTGTATCATTCCCTGACCGCGCTAAAGGCGTGGGATAATGCTGGGGTTGTTGTTCCGCAAATCGGCGTCAACTTTGCCAGTGACGAATTGCGCAACCCTGGGTTGGTGGACAAAATCCGCTGGGAGCTGGACCGGTTTGACCTGACGCCAGACCGGCTGGCCATCGAGGTGCTGGAAACTGTGGTGACCAACACACCGGACGATACCATTACCCGCAACATCGCCGGGTTGGGGGCAATGGGCTGCCGGATTGATCTCGACGATTTTGGCACGGGCCATGCCTCGATCGCCGCAATCCGGCGATTTTCGGTGTCACGAATCAAGATTGACCGGTCTTTCGTGATGAAAGCGGATCGCGACCCCGAACAACAGCGCCTGATCGGGGCCATCCTGACCATGGCAGAACGGCTGGATCTGGAAACTCTGGCCGAAGGCGTGGAAACCGTGGGCGAACACGCGTTGCTGGCGCAACTGGGCTGTGGGCATGTGCAGGGCTACGGCATTGGCCGCCCGATGCCGTTTGATCAGACGCTGGACTGGATCAGCGCGCATCAGGCGAAATTGCAGGACGCGCCGGTGATCGGGCGCGAAACCGGCTGAACCTTGCCCCAAAGGGGGGGCATGCGGTGCATTCGCGCCACAAAAAACAGCGATTCCGCTTGACCTTTGGGGCTGCACTCTGTTGAACCCACCGATGAATTCCATGCATTAGGTGGCTGTCCCAGATGGACGATCAGAACAAGAATCTTATCCTAGCAACCGCGCTCAGCTTTCTGGTGATCCTTGTTTGGTTCGTCGTGTTCCCGCCCCCCGAGCCGGAACCAGCCCCGCTAAGCGAAACCGGAGAACTGACACCGCCACAAGGCGGCACCGCCAGCGTCCCGTCCGCCGCCGGAATCCCGGTGGTGCCCGCCACCGGTGCGACGCAAGTGGAAGCACCGCAAGACTCTCAGCCCGACGCGCCGCGCGTCGCCATCGACACACCGCGCCTGACTGGCAGCGTATCGCTGTTGGGCGGTCGGATCGACGATCTGTCGCTGAAAGACTACCGCGTCAGCATTGAACCCGACGCCGAGATTGTCCGCCTGCTGTCACCGGTTGGCAATGCCGCAGCCTATTACGCGCTGTATGGCTGGGCCCCCGGAGCTGGCCTGACGCTTGACGACGTGCCCGGCGCCAACACCGAATGGGCTGTTGAAACTGGCGGCACATTGGGCCTTGATACCCCGATCACCCTGATCTGGAGCAATGCCAAAGGCCTGACTTTCCGCCGTGTGCTGGAGGTGGACGAAGATTATATGTTCACCATCACCCAATCGGTCGAAAACGCCTCGGATAATTCTGCCAGCCTGGCCCCTTACGGCATTCTGGCCCGCCATGGCGAACCGCAGGACCTGATGAACTTTTTCATCCTGCACGAAGGCATTGTTGGCATGGCCGACGGCGAGCTGACAGAAACCGATTATGGCGACATGACCGAGTTTACAGTGGACCCACGCGAAGGCGCGCGCGCCGAAGTGGTACAGGTGGAATCCAACGGCTGGATCGGCTTTACCGATCACTTCTGGATGTCCACCCTGATCCCGGCCCCGGGCAGCGCGTTCAAATCGGTCGCCAAATATGACGAGCGTCGCGACATCTATCAAACCGAAACCGTCCTGCCGACAGTGACCGTCGCGGGTGGCCAGAACGCCAGCGTCACCACGCAGCTGTTTGCGGGAGCCAAGGAATGGGCCACGATCCGCGAATATCAGGCCGTGGGCATCCAGGGCTTTATCGACAGCATTGACTGGGGATGGTTCTTTTTCATCACCAAACCGATGTTCTGGCTGTTGCACAATATCTATGGCGTGCTTGGCAATATGGGCTGGTCGATCATCGGCCTGACCCTGATCATCAAGGCGCTGTTGTTCCCGCTGGCCTATAAATCCTACGTCTCGATGGCCAAGATGAAAGAGCTTCAGCCGCAGATGGAAGAGCTGAAGAAAGCCGCCGGGGATGATCGCCAGAAGGTGCAGCAGGGCATGATGGAGCTGTATAAGCGCGAAAAGGTAAACCCGGCCGCCGGGTGTCTGCCGATCCTGATGCAGATCCCGATCTTCTTTTCCCTCTACAAAGTGATCTTTGTCACGATCGATCTGCGGCAAGCCCCTTGGTTTGGCCCGTTTCAGGACCTGTCGATGCCTGACCCGACCTCGTTGATGAACCTGTTTGGTCTGTTACCGATCAGCGGGCCAGAGCCGGGGACAATCATGGCGACAGCCTTCATCGGCATCCTGCCGCTGTTGTTGGGTATCTCGATGTGGTTGCAGCAAAAGCTGAACCCAGCGCCTAGCGATCCAACCCAGCAGATGATCTTTGCCTGGATGCCATGGGTGTTCATGTTCATGCTGGGCCGCTTTGCCAGTGGGCTGGTGGTGTACTGGATCGCCAACAACACCATCACCTTCACGCAGCAATACTTGATCATGCGCAGCCAGGGCTACAAGCCGGACGTGTTTGGCAACATCAAGTCCGGCCTATCCCGGAAGGCCAAGGAAGACAAAAAGTGACCCAGCGCGTCGCAGAAATCTGGCGGCACCCGATCAAAAGCCACGGGCGTGAACGGATTGATACCGTTACCCTGACCCCCGGTCAGGCGCTCCCGTGGGATCGACGCTGGGCTGTGGCGCATGAACGGTCATGTTTCGACACCGACAGCCCGCGCTGGCAGCCCTGTCAGGAATTCTCGCGCGGGTCAAAATCACCCAGGCTGCAGGCGATCAAGGCCGTCGTTGACCCGGCCTATCGCAATATGACCCTGTCGCATCCCGACAGGCAGGACATCACAATAGACCCGGATGATGATGGCGATGCGGGCCGGTTCATCCAATGGGTAATGCCAATTTCCAATGGCAACCGGATGCTACCTGCGCGGCTGATCCGGGCGCCGGGCACCGCCATGACTGACACTGATTTCCCGTCCATATCGCTGATCAATCTGGCCACGCATCGCGAAATCGAAACCCAACTGGGGCAAAAAATTTCCCCGCTGCGCTGGCGGGGCAACATCCTGATCGACGGGCTGAACGCCTGGGCCGAGATGGATTGGATCGGCAAACGCGTGCGTCTGGGCGAAACCGAGCTAGAGATCGTCGAACCCATTGTGCGCTGCATGGCCACCACCGCAAACCCGGAAACCGGGGCGCGCGACACGGACACGCTGAAAGCGCTGAAAGACGGCTGGGGCCACCAGAATTGCGGCGTTTACGCCAAGGTGATCACCGGTGGCGACCTGATCGAAGGCGCCAAGATTGAGGTTATAAGCTGATGCAGATGTCGTTCCCACTGGCCGAAGAGCCGGATCCACAGATCGCCGAACAGGGCCGCAAGCTGTTTGCCGGACAGTCCGAATTTGTCAAAGGCGTGGTCGCCATGTCCGGCCTGCCCCCCGCCGACCGGCTAGAGGTGTGTTTTGCCGGGCGCTCCAACGTGGGCAAATCGACGCTGATCAACGCCCTGACCGGGACCAAGGCGCTGGCACGGGCGTCAAACACCCCCGGACGCACCCAGGAAATCAACTATTTCACCCAAGGGCCCGACCTGTATCTGGTCGACCTGCCCGGTTATGGCTATGCCAATGCGCCGCTGCCGGTGGTGGAAAAATGGCAGCGCCTGCTAAAACAATACCTGTCGGGTCGCCAAACCCTGCGCCGCGCCTTTGTGCTGATTGATGCGCGCCATGGGGTCAAACCCGTGGACGAAGAAATCATGTCGCTGCTGGACAGTGCCGCTGTGACCTTTCAATGCGTGATGACCAAGGCCGACAAGGTCAAGGACACCGACCTGGCCCGCAATCTGGATCAGGTGCGTGCAGCCCTGGCCAAACACCCGGCATCTTTCCCGGAAATCGTTCTGACCTCGTCCGAAAAGGGCGACGGGATTGCCACCCTGCGCAGCATCATCACCACGCTGACCTAGGGCGTTTACCGTTTCTCTGGGGTGCCGCTTATCAAGCCCTTGTGGGTTTTCTTCGTGATAGTAGGGGCGACTATACGTGTTGTCCCCCGTTCACCTCAATCTCGGTGCCTGAGATGTACGAACTTTCGGCAGAACACAGAAAATAGATTGCTGCGGCCACCTCTTCGGGCTGGCCCAATCGCCGCATCGGCAGCGTTTCAACAATCTTGTCGGTTCCCGGCGACAGAATCGTGGTTTCCACCTCGCCCGGCGCAATCGCGTTCACCCGCACCCCAAGGGGGCCAAAGTCATGTGCCATTTCACGGGTCAGCGCCGCCAGTGCGGCCTTGGACGTGGCATAGGCAGCCCCGGCAAAGGGATGCACCCGCGATCCGGCGATCGAGGTCACATTCACCACCGATCCTTTCGCCGCCGCCAACTCGTCCTTCAGGCTGCGCGCCAGCACCACCGGCGCAAAGAAATTAACGTGAAACACCTGCCCCCAAGTCATCAGATCGGTGTTCAGCGAATTCAGACGCTCGCCGTCCGGCCCTTTGGGGGAAATCCCGGCATTGTTCACCAACGCATCCAGATGCCCGCCCAGCATCTCTTGCAGTCGACCCACCGCATTGATCGTGTCTGCCGGGTCGCTCAGGTCAAGCTGAACGTGGTTCTCTTGCCCGCCGCCCCATGGGCATTCTTCGGGGAACGGCGCGCGGGAACAGGTGATCACCCGCCAGCCTTCGGTATTAAACCGGCGGACCGTGGCATGGCCGATTCCGCGGCTTGCTCCGGTCAGTAACATGGTTTTCTGGGACATCTCCGGGCCTCTGTTAGGCGGATTTATCGCGACACTAGCAACATGCGATCCAACTGCAATGCAAGTCTTGGCAGCGGCGGGCGAACCGCGTAACACCAAGCCCCAAAGGGATCATCAAGAATGAAGAAACAAGACATGAACAGCGACTGGATCGCCACGGCCCAAACCCTGTCCCGCGCCCTGCCCCTGCTTCAGCGGTATGACGGCGCGATTGTGGTGATCAAGCTGGGTGGTCACGCCATGGGCAGCGACGCCGCAATGGAGAGCTTTGCCCGTGACATCGTGCTGATGCAACAAGTCGGGGTGAACCCAGTTGTGGTGCATGGCGGCGGGCCGATGATCAACGCGATGCTAAAGCGGCTGGATATCCAGTCCGAGTTTGTTAACGGCAAGCGGGTGACCGACAAGGACACCGTTGAAGTTGTCGAAATGGTGCTGTCGGGGCTGGTGAACAAGCGCATCGTGCAGGCGATCAATGCCCAAGGCGGCAAGGCCGTGGGCCTGTCGGGCAAGGACGCCAACCTGATGATCTGTGACCAGACGGACCCCGCGCTTGGCTTTGTCGGCACCCCGGCGCAGATGGATCCGACCCTGCTGCACAATCTGTTTGCCAATGACATGATCCCGGTGATCGCCCCCTTGGGTGCGGGCCGGGATGGCCAGACATTTAACGTCAACGGTGACACGGCGGCGGGGGCCATTGCCGCCACGCTCAAGGCGGATCGGTTGTTGCTGCTGACGGATGTGTCGGGCGTCAAAGATGCTGACGGCGATGTGTTGACCGAACTAAAAGCCGAACAGATTCGCGAGCTGATCCGCGAGGGCACAATTGCTGGCGGCATGATCCCCAAGACCGAAACCGCGCTGGCAGCTATTGATGGCGGCGTGCGTGCGGTGGTCATTCTAGATGGTCGCGCCCCCAATGCCTGCCTGCTGGAGCTGTACACCGAACATGGCGCCGGGTCGCTGATCCGGCCAGACTGACGTAGTTGTGTTGCCGCGGGGGCTTGCGCCCGGCTATTCCATGCACAATGCTGAATGCATGGAAAATGAAACCCTTATCAGGCTGGGCGTCTTTCTGGGGCTGTTTGCCCTGTTTGCAGGTGCCGAGGCCCTGGCACCGCGCCGTACCCGCACCCTGCCGCGCGCCACGCGTTGGTTGACCAACCTGTCCCTGACCGTTCTGAACACGCTGATGCTGCGCGCGCTGGCGTTTGGCCTGCCGCTGTTGGCGGTTGGCGCGGCGGTGGATGCGCAGGCTAGCGGCTGGGGGCTGTTCAACTGGCTGGACTGGCCTGCCTGGGTGGAAATCACCGCCACCATCCTGTTGCTTGATTTCGCCATCTGGGCGCAGCACCTGATCACCCATAAAATCCCGCTATTGTGGCGGCTGCACCGGGTGCACCATGCCGACAGGGATATTGACGTCAGCACCGCCATCCGGTTCCACCCGATTGAAATCGGGCTGTCGATGCTGTTGAAAATCGGCCTGATCTATCTGCTGGGACCGGCGGCGATTGCCGTGGTGCTGTTTGAGATCATCCTGAACGGCACCGCGTTGTTCAACCACTCTAACCTGAACCTGCCGTTGCCGCTGGACCGCGTGCTGCGGCTGGTGCTGGTCACGCCAGACATGCACCGGGTGCATCATTCGACCCTGCGGCACGAACATGACAGCAATTATGGGTTTTCTCTGTCGATCTGGGATCGCATCCTTGGCACCTATGTGGCGCAGCCGGACAAAGGCCATGACGGCATGACTATCGGGTTGCGCTGGCAGGGCAAAGAGCCGAGCAAACTTGGCTGGTCCCTGCGCCTGCCCTTTGACAAACTATGAGCTACGCTCAGGTCCAGACCCTCGCCGCCAAGGCAGGCCTGCTAACGATGGGCGCATTGCATCCCGACCGTACTCAGGCCAAAGGCCTGACCGGTGGCACCCTGATCCTGCTGGGGGCTGCCACCGCCTTCTGGCCAGTCTTCACCGCCTCGCCAGAGGTGCAGGATGGCCAGCCAGACCCGATAGATCGCTGGTCCACCCGGGTGGTCGGCGATCTGGCCACGCACCTGAATGCGCGGGCCTATTACCCCTTTGGCGGGCCGCCCTATACGCCGTTCATCGACTGGGCGCTTAAATCGGGGCGGGCGTTTTCCAGCCCCACCGGCATGATGGTGCATGACAGGGTTGGCCTGTTGATATCCTATCGTGGCGCGCTGCATTTCGCCGACCCCTTCGACATCCCCACAGCCACAGCCACAGCCGCCTCGCCCTGCGACAGCTGCGCCGATCAACCCTGCACCACTGCCTGCCCGGTCGCCGCCCTGAACGCCACTGCCGCCTATGATCTGACCGCGTGCCATACCTATCTGGACACACCACCGGGGCAGTCGTGTATGATCCAAGGGTGTGCCGCCCGCCTTGCCTGCCCCCTAAGTGCAGGCGCCGGTCGCCATCCGAATCAATCCGCCCAACACATGAAGGCCTTTCACCCAACATGACCCGCACCTTGATCCTGACCCGCCACGCCAAATCCAGCTGGGACACCCCAGCCATCGACGACCATGACCGCCCGCTGAACGCGCGCGGCACCAAGTCTGCCAAAGCTTTGGGGGATTGGATGCGCGCCAAGGGCTGGCTGCCGGATCAGGTGATCAGTTCTTCGTCCAAACGCACCCGCGAGACCTATGCCGGGCTGGGGCTGACCACCAAGGCAGAGTTTACCGAGACGCTGTACCACGCCACCCAGAACCAGATGCTGCGGGTGCTGTCGCAAGCCACCGGCAAGACGGTTCTGATGCTGGCGCATAATCCGGGCACCGCCGACTTTGCCGAAGGGCTGGCGATTGCCCCGCCGGACCACCCAGGTTTTTTCGACTACCCCACCGGGGCGACGCTGGTGTTGCAGTTTGAGATAGACTCGTGGGATCAGGTCGGCTGGGGCGGCGGCACGGTGCTGGATTTCATCGTCCCACGCGATCTGCTGCCTGAATAGCAAAAGGCCGGGCAGATAGCGCCCGGCCTTTTGACTGTCTTGTGACGCGGTCCGTGATCCAGAATCAGTGGCCCAAAATCTGGCTCAGGAACAGCTTGGTGCGTGGGTTTTGTGGGTTGTTAAAGAACTCTTCCGGTTCGTTCTGCTCTACAATCTGACCCTCATCCATAAAGATCACCCGGTTGGCCACTTGGCGGGCAAATCCCATCTCGTGCGTCACGCACAGCATGGTCATGCCCTCTTCGGCCAGCTCGATCATCGTATCGAGAACCTCTTTGATCATCTCAGGGTCCAGCGCCGAGGTCGGCTCGTCAAACAGCATGATGCGCGGACGCATGCACAAAGACCGGGCAATCGCCACCCGCTGCTGCTGACCACCCGACAACATGCCGGGGTATTTCAGGGCTTGTTCCGGGATTTTCACCTTTTCCAGGAAATGCATCGCCGTTTCCTCGGCCTCTTTCTTGGGCGTTTTACGCACCCAGATCGGGGCCAGGGTCAGGTTTTCAAGGATCGTCAGATGCGGGAACAGGTTAAAGTGCTGAAACACCATCCCCACCTCACGGCGGATCTTGTCGATGTTCTTCAGGTCATTCGACAGTTCGGTGCCATCCACCACGATCTTGCCCTGCTGGTGCTCTTCCAGCGCGTTCAGGCAGCGGATCAGGGTGGATTTCCCGGACCCAGAAGGCCCGGCAATCACGATACGTTCGCCCTGATTGACGGTCAGGCTGATGTCACGCAACACATGGAACGATCCGTACCATTTGTTCATGTTAGTGATCTCGATCGCCACCTCATCCGAGACTTGCATCTTGGATCGGTCAGCGGTGCGTTCAGTAGCAAGTTCAGACATATTGCTGTTTCCTTATCAGTGGCCAGTCTGAAGCTTGCGCTCCAGATACATGGAATAACGGGACATGCCGAAGCAGACGACGAAGAACATCAACCCGATAAAGCCATAAAGCTCCCACACGATACCGTTCCAGTTTGAATCTGCTCGGATTGCATTGGACAGACCCAAGGGGTCCAGCAAACCGATAATCGACACCAGCGTGGTGTCTTTGAAAACACCGATGAAGTTGCCGACAATCCCGGGGATCGAGATTTTCAGCGCCTGCGGCATGATGATCAGCCGTTGCGCCTGCCAGTAATCCAGACCCAGTGAATCTGCGCCCTCATACTGACCGGTTGGCAAGGCTGCCAGGCCGCCACGGATCACCTCGGCCATATAGGCCGACGCAAAGATGGTCACCATGATCAGAACCCGCAGGATGATGTCAAAGCTGGTCCCGGGCGGCAAAAACAGGTTCAGCAGAACCGAGGCTACAAACAACAAGGTTATCAGCGGCACACCGCGGATCAGCTCGATAAAGCCGACGCAAATGTATTTGACGATCGGCAGGTTTGATTGCCGCCCCAGCGCCAGAACGATACCCAGCGGCAGCGAGCAGGCAATGGCAACAACACCGATGGTGATCGACAGCATAAAGCCCCCGAACTTGCGGCTATCCACTCCTTCGATGCCAATGGGCAAAATGCCGTCCAGAAATCCAACGACATAACCCGACAGGACCATCCACCAGATCAGCGCGGCCACAACCCCAACGACAATGCCCATCAGTTCGCTCATCGCCGTGCTGACAGCGCGGTAGACAAAGAACCCAAGAACAAAGCCGCCCAGTGCTGCAAGTGGCCCCCAGACGGTACCGCCCCACAGCAACCATGGGAAAATGAACGGATACAACGCGGTGAACCAGATCAGCTTGGCCGGAACCTTTTCCGAAAACAGAACCGGCGCCGCCGCGACGACCATCAGGATAAATGCCAGAACCGGGCGCCAGTACAGGTGCGACGGATAGAACCCGAATAACAACTGAACCCAGCGTTCCCGGATCACACCCCAACAAGCGCCCCCATGCCCACTATCGCCACCGGCAGCGGCAAAGATCTCGCGGCATTCCTTCAGCGACCCGCTGTCCCACGTCGGCGACGCGAACCACGGAAGAAACGCTGCCAGCACGTAGTAGATCGCGAACAGGCACACAATTGTCAGGATTGAATTGAACCAACCGGAAAAAAGGTTTTCACGGGCCCATCCAATCGCCCCAATCGACGTCCCGGGGGGGGATTTTTGGGCAAGCATCTCGGTGCGGGAAAAAGCAATATTAGACATCTCAGCGCTCCTTCAGCTTAACGGATTCATTGTACCAGTTCATCACTGCCGAAATGCTGAGAGAGATGGCCAAATAGACCAGCATCAACATCAAGATACATTCCAACTCGCGGCCTGTCTGGTTCAGCGTGATGCCGCCCAGCGTGCCGGTGATGTCCATATAGCCAACCGCAATCGCCAGAGACGAGTTTTTGGTCAGGTTCAGGTACTGCGAAATCAGCGGCGGAATGATCACCCGCAACGCTTGCGGCAGAACAACCAGCGACATGATCTTATTCTGTCGTATACCCAAAGCCGCCGCCGCCTCGGTCTGGCCCTGAGAAATGGCCAGAATACCCGAGCGCACGATTTCCGCGATGAAAGTCGCGGTATACAGTGACAAGGCCAGCCACAGGGCGATCAAAGAGTTGCGTAAATGAACTCCACCTTCAAATCGTGAAATGCCCTGAGGAGCAAGTGCCGGAATTTCAACCTCCACTGCGCGTCCTTCAAAGAAATCTGCTTGTATGATCTGAATGGCAGTGTCGGTTTTCATGAGACTTGACAAAGTGTTTGTATAATCTTCAGCGTTGGACGCTGACGTTACGATGATGTTGCACTTGCCTTCAACAATTGCATCCTCTGCCGTACTTCTATTGAAATACTGCTTCCGATTCACCTTAACGCCATTGTCTCTCAGATATCGAAGACCATTTAGGGACGCTGCTGTTCCCGCACTATGGCAATAATTAACCTTTTTGCCGGCATCGGCAAGCGCCGTAACCGACATTGCATTCTCAAGATCAACCGCAACAAACGACTGGGGCGTTTTGGTTGTAACAAACGAGATCGCCAAGAAGGCAATTGTTGTCGGCACTACCAAAATTCCCAAGGACAACAAGGTTATTTTGGGTCGGTCGCCCGTTGCTTCTTGGATCGCATCCGCTCTGCGTCGGAAATACCGGATTGCAGCAATTGATAGGATTATAGTTAGGACAAGAATCCACGCATAGTGCGAAGGCACGGGGCGAGGAACAAATATCCCTTGGTTTGTAGCTGCAATCGAGTCAAATACCTTCAATGATGCAGAGGGGGTGTCCCCCTTGAACGCTCGAGGCCTTGGCAAGGTTTCGATCATCACAGCCATTGTGAACACAATCCACAACAGCACCGGCACATTGCGGAAAATTTCTACATAGACGGTCATCAGGCGCGCGATCAGCCAGTTATCCGACAGGCGCAACACCCCGACAACCACACCGATAACGGTGGCCGTGATACAGCCCAGCACCGCCACCACCAGCGTATTTAGCAACCCAACAAAGGCAGCC
>JBLINN010000063.1:0-16039 GCA_047639325.1 Paracoccaceae bacterium
GACAAAGCTGTCCTTGCTGGCAGTTTCGTAGATCCATTTGTACAGCGGCGATAAATGCAGCGCCTCAAGCCCACGCAGCGTCCAGATCGCCGGACCCGCCGGGAACCCGACGATGCGCTTGCCATAACCCGCCCGATCCAGCACCGCCTGAAAGCTTTCGCGCAGCGATCCATAGCTTCCAGCCCCGATGTTGAACGTTTCATTGACACGGTCCGCCGGGCCATCGGCGCACAGCAACACTGCTGCGCTAAGGTCATCGACATCCAATAGCTGATAGGTGTTATTGCCCGATCCCAGCACCGGAAACCCATGCCCGCCATAGGCAAAATCATACAGCAGTTCAAACGCGCCCAGCCTTTCTGGCCCGACAAACGATTTCGGGCGCAGCACGGACAGGCACAGCCCCTGCTGGCGGAAATCGGCGCAGACACCTTCGGCCTCGACCTTGGATTGGCCATAAGCGCCGACACCGATCATCGGGTCGTCTTCGGTCAGCGGGTGGTGATCGGGGATGCCATAGACGGCCGTGGAAGAGATGTGGATGAACCGGCCAACCCCCAGCCGTTGCGCGGTTTGCAACAGGGCGCGGGTGCCCCCGACATTGGTCGAGTCAATTTCCGCCGGATCGCATAGCGGCAGCGCGGCGGCGCAATGTACCACCACATCAACGCCGTCAAACGCCTGTTCATGCAGGTCTGTGTTGCGAATGTCGCCCTGCAACACCGATATCTGGTCGGCTTCGGGATAGGTGAACGGCGCGATATCATAGCTGCGCACCTGATGCCCACGCGCCAGCAGATAGCGGATCAGGTTGATCCCCATGAAACCGGCGCCCCCGGTGATCAGAAATCGCTTTTCAGATGTCATGCTAGCCCTTCCCGATTTGGCCCCAAGGCCACAACCATTAATACAGTCCATCAATATCGCCGCCTTGGCCACTGCTTACCCTGCACCCGGCTCCGGGTTTTGGGTATGATCTAAATCAAGTCTGGTTTCGGGTGCATTTGCGTATAAGTATTGCAGTCGATCCAACACCCGACCCGGTCCCGAACCCTATGTTCTGACGTCGAAACCAGAGGGGCGGGCCAAAAGAAGATCTCTGAGCGAAAGTGTCCCCGCAGCCGTGCAAAGCAGTGAAATTTCAGACCTCGGCCCGGAACCACCGCTTGTTCTGGACATTGACGGGACGCTTTTGCGGACTGATCTGCTGTTGGAAACCTTTTGGGCCGCGATGGGGCGCAACCTGTGGGCAGCTCTGGTGGTTGTGGTGACGTCGCTGGCCTCTCCCGCGCGCCTGAAACGCCGCCTGCGCCAGATCGCCGAGCCGGACATTGCCTTGTTGCCGGTGCGCCAATCGGTGCTGGACCGCGCCCGCGCCGCGCTGGATCAGGGGCGCGTTGTCTGTCTGGCGTCGGGGGCCGATCAGGGCCAGGTCGAGGCGGTGGCCCGGCGGTTTACCCTGCCAGGCGCGCATTTCGGGTCAAGCGATCGGCGCAACCTGACCGGGGCCGCCAAGGCCGATATGCTGGTTGACCGGTTTGGCGAATCCGGGTTCGACTATGCTGGCAATGCCTGGGTTGATCTGAAAATCTGGCGCCACGCCCGCGCGGTCATTGCGATTGCGCCGGGGCGGCGATTGGCGGCGCGGCTGCAACAGCTGGACAAGCCTGTCAGCATTGAGCGCGAAGCCAGCAATCGCTGGGCCTTTATCAAAGAAATGCGCCCGCATCAGTGGATCAAGAACCTGCTGCTGTTGCTGCCACTGATTGCGGCGCATGCGTTCGATCCGGGCGGGATTGCGCGGGTGATCCTGGCGATGGCCGCCTTCAGCCTTGGGGCTTCGGCGTTGTATTTTGTCAACGATCTGCTGGATCTGGATGCCGACCGGCGCCACCCGGAAAAAGCCAACCGCCCCATTGCATCCGGGGCGCTGCCGATCCGGCGCGCCATGGCCATCTGTCTGGGCCTGATCATCGCCTCGCCACTGCTGGCGCTGCTGGTCAGCCCAACCGTCGCGGCCCTGACCCTGGCCTATATGCTGTCCAGTCTGGTCTATTCCCTGTGGCTGAAAAAGCTTGTCTGGATCGACCTTGTGACCCTGGTCTGGATGTTCCTGCTGCGCGTCGTAACCGGCGCGGCAGCCTCGCAGACCGACCCACCTGCCTTGTTGCTGGCCTTTGTCTTTGCCCTGTTCCTGACGCTGGCGGCGGTCAAGCGGATCACCGCACTGGCACGGGCGCTGCATGGTGGGCACCTGCCCGGGCGCGGTTATTCCGAGGCGCATCTGGGCCGACTGCAAGCCGTGGCTGTGGCTGGCGCGGGGACGGCGCTGTTGCTGTTTCTGGCCTATGCGTTTGGGCCGCTGGCCGCGCAGCTTTATACCCGCCCGGTTCTGCTGGCGCTGGGGGCGGTGCCCTTGGGTTTGTGGCTGATGCGGATCATCCGGCTGGCTGGCAAGGGGCAAGAGGATTACGACCCGACAGTGTTTGTGACCCATGACAAGACCGGGCTGGCGCTGGTTGCCGCAGGGTTTTTACTGGCGGTGCTCGCGGTCTGACGCGGCACCAAAAACAAACCGCTTATCCAGATTGTATTTGACGACATAGCCCACGCTAAGCCCCAGAATAGCCCCCGCCTCGCGCATCATATCCGTCTGCCAGATCAGCCAGAACCCTGTCTCGGCCCCCCAGAACAACAGGGTTGTGCCGATGCCCGTCAGGGTATAGCGCCCGAATTTGCCAGTCTCCGCCCGGGCCGACTGAACCGCGTCATAAAAGACCCAGCGTTTGTCCAGAATGAACTTTAGCAACAAGCCCACGCCGGTGCCTGACAGTAGCGCCAACCCATAACTAACTTGCACCCCAATTGCCGGGGTCGCGGCCAGAACCAGCCGCTGCGTCAGCAGGTTGGCCAGCACGGCCACTATCGCAAACGCGCCATAGCGCAATACCAGTTGTGACGTTGTCACCCTGTTCCCCTTGCCAATTTCACCCCAGCTAAATCCATCGCGATTGTCAGGATATGGCTAGGGTTTGTCCATGCGTCAGTCGCCCGCCGGGGGGCTTTGACCTGCCGCATACCCCAGTGCCACAGCGCTGAGCAGGCCGTTGCCCGACAGATAGCCGCTGTCAGCGCTGCCCGACACACCGCAGGCCGCGCCGCCGCAGGCAAACAGGTTGGGGAAAAACCCGCCATCTTGGTGCATCACTTGCCCGGTGCCATTTGTCGTCAAGCCGCCTTGAGTGTGGAACAAAGCGCCGGTCACCCGCACGCCGCAATAAGGCGCGCACAGTTTGGGGTAGTCATAAAGGCGACCAAACGCATCGATTTCCCCCGGTGTCAGGCGATCAACGCTTTGCACCAGCGCCTGCGCCGGCAGGCCAAGTGCATCGGCAAGGTCCGGCAACGTGTCGGCCACATGAATCGCCCCCTGCGCCTCGGCCTGTTGGAAATCCGCGAATTGCCGGGCAATGGCGGCGATCCGCGCGTCAAATATGGCATAGGCCTGCCCGCCGGGTTGGCCCAACACTGCCCGGGCGGCCTCGGAATAGCCCATGGATTCGTCCCAGAACCGCACGCCGTTTTGATTAACCTGAATGCCGCCTTCCATGATGACCGCCCAGCTTATCAGGATGCCATGCGGATGGGCCACGTTGCCATGCCCCTGAAACGCGCCAAGATGACGGGTTTGCGCGCCCAATTCCTGCCCCCATTCCACCGCATCGCCCCGGTTGCCGTCATGCCCGAACCACAGCCCATCCTTGATCTGCGGCATATAGCGGGCGACCATGTCACGATTGCCGCCAAACCCGTTACACGCCAGGATCAACCGGCTACAACCAATGTCGTCCTGCCCGCCATCGGGCCGCGTGGCCCGCACCCCAGTGATGCGCCTGCCCTGATGAAACAGCGTTGACGCGCGGCGATTGCAGATGATGTCGATGCCTTCACCCTCGCAAGCCGTGCGCAGCGCATCAATCAATTCGGCCCCTGACCGGGTTGGCAAACCGTGCATGCGGCGGCGGGAATGACCGGGATAGTCAAAATCAGCCACCAGCGAAAACGCCAAACCGTGCCGCTGGGCCAACCAGTCGATCACCGGGCCGATGCCACGCGTTAAAGTCTGGACCAAATCCGGGTCGTTTTCATCGTGGGCTTTGCGCTGAATGTCGCAGGCAAAGCGACTTGGGTCATCGCTGATCCCCGCCGAGCGCTGCACCATCGTGTCCGCTGCCGGGATCAGGCCAGCGGACAGGGCGGTCGACCCGCTTGGCACCGGATCAGCCTCGATCACCAGCACTTGCTGGCCTGCCTCGTGGGCGGCCAGCGCGGCCACCAGACCAGCGGCGCCAGCCCCGATGATCAGGGTTTCAACCGTGATGTCGAAACCGTCCAAAGGGGTTGGCCGCAGATCAGCCATTGTCAGCTGCCCCGAGTCTCATATTCGCGGCCCCGGGCCAGCATCTCGGCGGTCCCGATCTGCGCGTTCAGCCCATCGAAATCAAACATCCGGTCAGCAAAAGGCCGGGTTGTGCCATGCTCTCGCAGGCTGGTGTAAAAATCTTGCGCCGTGCGGGCCAGCGCCCGGACAATACCGCCGGGAAAGATGACAATCGAAAACCCCAGCGCCTGAAGGTCATCGGCACCGGTCACCGGCGTTGCCCCGCCTTCGACCATATTGGCCAGCAACGGCACGCTGCCACCAAACTGCGCGGTGACCGCGGCCAGTTCCTGTTGGCTGCGCGGTGCTTCGATAAACAGCACATCGGCGCCCGCCTCGACATAGGCGGCACCCCGGTCAAGCGCTGCCGGGAACCCTTCAACCGCGATGGCATCGGTGCGGGCAATTATCAGCGTCTCGTCAGATTGGCGCGCATCGGCCATGGCAGCGATCTTGCCTGCCATTTCACCCTGCGGGATCAGGGTTTTGTCGGCAAGATGGCCACATCGCTTGGGATAGGTCTGATCCTCGATCTGCAGCGCTGCCGCCCCGGCGCGTTCATATTGCCGCATAGTGCGTTGCGCATTCAGGGCATTGCCGAACCCAGTATCGGCGTCAATGATCACCGGCAGGTCGATCCGGTCGGCAATCAGCGCCATGGTGTCGGCCATTTCACTGACCGATGTCAGCCCGATATCCGGCCGCCCCAACCGGGTATAGGCCACCGCCGCACCGCTGAGATACAGCGCCTCGAACCCCGCCGCTGCCGCCAGCGCCGCTGTCAGCCCGTCATAGACGCCGGGGGCGGTCAGGATGGTGTCTTGTTGCAGGCGTTGTTTCAGGGTCATGCGCCGGTTCCCAGCATATCGGCAACCTCGGCGCAGGTCATTTGATGGGTGACAGTGCCCAGCGAGATCAGCGTGGCGTCGTGCACTGCATCGGCAAAGGCGGCGCAGCCATCTGTCAACAGGATGGTTTCTATATTACGCAGGTGGGCGTCGCGCAGGGTGGAGGCGACACCGCCATTGGTGACGATCCCGCCGACAATCAGCTGGTCGATGTCCAGCGCGCGCAGGATGTATTCCAGCCGGGTCTGGTAAAAGGCAGAATAAGCGACCTTTTCGATGGTGTAATCAGCCGGTTGCAATAGGTCGACCAGATCATGGCCAAATTTCCCCGGTGCAAAGTCGCCCTTGCCCAGGAACGGGCGCAAGGCCTTTAGGTGCGGCGCGATCAACGGCGCGCCACCGGGGCCGGGCACCAAGGTGAATTGCGCTGATATATACGTTCCACCGCGTGCCTTCAGAGCGTCGGCCACCGGTTTGATTCGCTCGGGTAGCGCGGCAATGGTGGGCGCGCCCTGCCCGGCGCGTCCGTAGGCGCCATCCGGGTGCAGAAAGTCGTTCTGCAGATCAATTGTCAGCAGGGCGGTGCGGCGCGGGTCAAGCTGTTTCAGGGCGCTCATTGATTGTCCTTTGCCGGGGTGATGATGGTGTTACCAAACCGGTCGACATGCACGGTCAGCCCCGGCTCGATCAGAACCGTGGTGTCTGGTTGCTCCAGAATGGCAGGCCCAGCGATCTGCGCGCCGACAGGCAGGTCCAGCCGGTCATAAATCGCGGTTTCGTGCCAGGCATCGGCGAAATGCACCTGCCTTGTGGTTCTGGGGGTATTTTTACCCGCGCCTTTGGGGGCCAGCGTTTCAAGGTCGAATTTGGGCCGTTTCCCAGTGACCGCGCTGCGCAGATTGATCACCCGGCGCACCCCGTTTTGCAACAACCGCCCATATGTTTTGCGGTAAGCGGTATCAAAGGCCTCGGCAATCTGCGCGCATGTCGGCGCGTGCACCGTGCCGTTGGTCACCTGCACAGTGATCGGCACCGAAACTGTATGCGTCTGGCCGATATAGGCCATATCCAACGTAAATTCGGTTTCGCGTCCCTCAAACCGGGTCTGGGCGGCGTCCAGTACCTGCATCCCTTGATCGACATGCGATTGCATGAAGCCTGCCAGCGCATGTCGATCCAGATTGTCCACCAAACCGTTGATTGTCTGCACAAAGTCCTGCCGCATATCGGCGATCACACAGCCCATGGCTGAGGTCACACCAGGATAGCGTGGGATAATCGCCCGGCCAATGCCCACCTCGGCCAGGATCGCCCCGGCATGCAACGCGCCGCCGCCGCCAAAGGGCATGAAGGCAAAGCGTTTGGGGTCAAACCCGCGTTCCACGCTAACCAACCGGATCGCCCCGGCCATGCGCGAATTGGCCACACGTATGATGGCCTCGGCGGCCAGGATCGTATCCAGCCCCAAGGGCGCGCCCACATGGGTGTCGATGGCGCGCGCGGCGGCATTCAGATCCAACCTCTCCAGTTTGCCACCGATGGGGTTTTCGGGATCAATCCGGCCCAGAACGATATTGGCGTCGGTCACCGTGGGGCGGGTATTGCCAAGGCCATACGCCACCGGGCCGGGGTCCGATCCGGCACTTTCGGGGCCGATATTCAGCAATCCGCCCTTGTCCACCCAAGCGATAGACCCACCGCCCGCGCCAATCGTGGTGATCTCGATCATCGGGGTGCGCACCACCATACCAAAATCAATCGAGGTTTGCGGGCTGAGCATGCTTTGCCCGCCTGCAATCAGCGAGACGTCAAAACTGGTGCCGCCCATGTCGCCAGTGATCACATCGGGAAAGCCTGCGGTTTCAGCAATATACCCCGCCGCGATCACCCCCGCCGCCGGGCCGGACAGCGCGGTGCGCACCGGCAAGCGGCAGGCGGTATCCACCGACATCACGCCGCCATTGGACTGCACGATCATGAACTCGCCGCCAAAGGCATCGGCGCGCAAGGCGGTTTCCAACCGGTCAAGATAGCCCGAGATTTCGGGTTGCAGATAGGCGTTTAGCGCAGTGGTGGAGAACCGTTCAAACTCGCGGATTTCCGGCAGGATTTCGGACGAGGCCGACACATGTGGCGTCGGCCAGAGCGCGCGGATTTCGGCAACGGCGGCGGCCTCGTTTGCCGGATTGGCGTAGGCATTGGCGAACAGAACCGCGACCGCCTGACACCCGGATTCCAGCAAGGCCCGCGTCGCGACGCGCACCGCGTCCAGATCTACAGGCGTTCGGATTGTGCCATCTGCCAGCGTGCGTTCGGGCACCTCAAGGCGTAATTCGCGCGGCACCACCGGTTCGAAATCACCGCGCAGGCCCCATGTTCTGGGCCGGTCGCGGCGGCGCATTTCCAACACGTCGCGCAGACCTTGGGTGGTGATCACCCCAATCCGCGCGCCTTTGCGTTCCAGCAGGGCGTTGGTGCCAGCGGTCGTCCCATGCACAACAACTGCGACCTGCGACAGGTCCGGCACCTGCTGGCGGATTCCGTCCAGAAACCCGGTGGATTGGTCTGGCCGGGTGGTTGGCACTTTGGCCACCGTGGCGGTGCCGTCCGCCTCGTTCAGAACGAAGACATCGGTAAACGTGCCGCCGACATCGACGCCGATCATATGTTTGTCGGTCATACCGATGCCTCCTGCTGCCAAGCGGAACCGTACAGGCGGTCTGCTTCAGCCGCGCTCAGCAGTCCGCGTTTCACGTCAAGCGCCACAGCATCCGGCGCGCGATCTGCGGGTGGGCCATAGCCGCCACCGCCGGGGGTTTCCAACCGCACGGCTTGTCCGCGTTTCAGTCGGATACCGCGCATCTTTGAGGCCAACGGCGGGTTGTGCCAACCGTCGTCTTGTTCATAGGAAAACACGTTCAGCGCAGCCTCGCCGCCGCCAACCACCCCTTGTGGCGCATAACGGCCGCGTTCGCCGAACAGAAAGGCCTCGGCATTTTCTTCCAGTAATTCAATCTCGTATACCGCGCCCAGCCCGCCGCGATGCGCGCCTGCCCCGGCGCTGTCGGGGCGCAGCGCCCATTGGCGGAACATCACCGGATAGGCAGCCTCTAGGATTTCCATCGGCGGAATGGTGGCCGTAGAAATCGGCGCGTTGCCATGGTTCAGCCCGTCACTGTCAGCTGATCCACCGTGGCCGCCGCCAAAAAAGCTGAACATCACCCAAGGCTGGCCATTGGGCTTTTTACCGGCAATCGACAGCGCGTTGATTGTGCCATAGGCGTTGGCGACAACGCGGTCCGGGGCCACCTGTGCCATCGCGGAAAAGATCACGTCGATCATCCGCAGGATGGTTTCGGTATAGCCGCCTACCGGCGCGGGAAACTCGGCTGATAACAGCGAGCCGTCAGGCACTTTCACCTTTATCGGGCGCATCACGCCTGCGTTGGCGGGCAAGGCCGGAAAGATGTGTTTGATCGCGACATAGGCGGTGGCAACGGCGGTCGGCAGGGCGATATTCACCGGCCCGGCGCAACGATCTGCGGTGCCTGCAAAGTCCAGCACCATCGTGTCATCGGCGATTTCAATCGCCACATGAATGGCCAGCGGGTCGTCGGTGATGCCGTCATTGTCCAGGTAATCCTCGGCCTCCCACCGACCATTTGGCAAGGCGGTCAGTTCGGACCGCATCAGGACCTCGGCGCGGTGGCCCAGCGCGTCTAGCGCTGCGGCAACCGTGGCTGGCCCGTATTCATCCAGCAATTCGTCCATTCGTTTGTCGCCCAGATCAAGCGCCCCCAGCTGGCCGTTCAGATCACCCATCGCCGATTGCGGCAGGCGGGTGTTTCGCAGCAAAATGTCGATGATATCCTGATTGATCTGCCCGGCGCGGGCCAGCTTTACTGGTGGCAGTACAAATGCCTCTTGAAAGGCATCAGTGGCCGCAGGGTTGTAATTGCCGGGCACAGCACCGCCCACATCATGCCAATGCCCGACCGAGGCGAGATAGCAGAACAACTGTTCGTCGTAGTAATACGGCCGCACCAGCCGCATGTCCGAAAGATGCGTGCCGCCGATATGGGCGTCGTTGAAGATATAGATGTCGCCATCGGCCAGATCCTGATCCGCCACCGCCTTGTCGATCACCGCCTTCACGGCAAAGGACATGACACCGACAAAGATCGGCAAGCCGCTTTTGCCCTGCACCAACGTGTCGCCGCTGGTGGCGTGATACAGGCCATGACTGGCGTCATGTGCCTCGGCGATGATCGGGTTGAAGGCGGCGCGAAATAGCGTTGCGTCCATCTCATCCGCGATCTGCTCCATACGGCCAGCCAGAACGGCCAGGGTGATCGGGTCGATCGGCTGGGTCATGCTTGTGCCTTTGTTTCAGCGATGTCGTTCCACACATCCTGACGGGTGATCTTGCCCGCGACCAGTTCGAACCGGTCGATAAAGCGGATACCAGAAAACGCCGTGCCGTCGGGCCATTCCCCCGCCAATGTGCCCCGGCAATAGACGACGTCCACAGGGCCAGTCCCTTGGGACAGGTCGAACCCGTCATAAGTTTTGCGGACAAAACGGTATCGTGGCTTGGACCAGGCGATCAGCTGCGCTAGCGTGGTCATCGGGTCCGTGCCCGGAAAGACCATGGCGAACCCGGCCCCCAGCATTGTGCGGGCGGTGTCCAGATCGCGGGCCTCCATCGCGGCCAGATAGGCCTGAATGATCCCCACCAGATCAGGTTGTTGATCAACTGGCATCGTGTATTCCCCCTGCTAACCTGTATTATATGTAGTACAGGTAACTGTTTTTGAAAAGACCGCAGATCATGCTGATCATAGGACCAATTCTTGCCATTCTCCTTTTCACACCCTAGCCTTGGCGATACCAAACAGGGGATACCCGGTGCACGCAAAAAATCAGGCACACCTGCCGGAAGGCGGCAAGGCACGGCGGATTTACCTGCTGTTGCGCGACGAGATTGCCAATGGCCGTTACGCTGACAGCATGCTTCTACCCGGCGAACAGCGGCTAGCCGACAGCTTTGGCGTGTCGCGGGTCACCATTCGCCGGGCGCTCAAGGCGCTATCGTGCGATGGTCTGGTTGAACGTCGCGCTGGCAGCGGCACGCGGGTGACCCCGGCGGTGGTCGAGGCCGGGCCGATTGCCGGGGATGTCGCCAACCTGTTGCCGCAGCTTGTTGAAATGGGGCGCACCACCACGGCGCGGTTGCTGTCGTTTTCCTATGGCCCGGCCCCCGGCTCGGTCCGGCGGGCGCTGCATCTGGACGAGGGCGCCAAGGTGCAGACCGCCACCCGGGTGCGGCTGATTGATGCCCGCCCGTTTTCGCATCTGACCACCTATGTCCCCGAAGATATCGCGATCAGCTACAGCGAGGATGATCTGGCCAAAACCCCGCTGTTCCAGCTGCTGGAACGCAGCGGCGTGCAGATCGACGAGGCGCAGCAATCGGTCTCGGCAACGCTTGCAGCGCCAGATGTGGCCGAGGCGCTGGAAATCTCGGTCGGCTCGGCGCTGATGTCGCTGCGCCGGGTGACCCGCGATTCCAGCGGGCGGGGCATCGAATATCTGTCGGCGCTGTACCGTCCTGATTTGTTCCATCTGGACATGACGCTTAGCCGGGTTGGCAGCCAGAATAACCGCCACTGGGAACCCCGGATCGGCGCGCCCGCGCCCGAGGAGGGCTGATGCAACCGCCGCAAACCCTGCTGGACAAGCTTTGGAATGCGCATGAAATCCACCGCCGCGATGACGGGATGTCGTTGCTGTGGGTGGACCGGCATCTGGTGCACGAAGGGTCGCACCACGCTTTTGCCAAACTGGCCGCGCGGCAAATGCCCGTGGCGGAGCCCGGTCTGACCTTTGCGGTTGTCGACCATTACGCGCCAACCAAGGCGCGCGACCATATCATCGACCCACAGATCGCCCGGATGATCGACACGTTGGAACAGAACGCCAAGGCCCACGGCATCCATCTGTTTGGCCTGCAGGATAAAACCCAAGGGATCGTGCATGTTATTGGCCCGGAACAAGGGCTGACTTTGCCCGGGCTGCTGATCAATTGTGGTGACAGTCACACGTCGACCCACGGCGCCTTTGGTGCGCTGGCCTTTGGGGTGGGCGCGACCGAAGTGGCGCATATTCTGGCGACCCAGACAATCTGGCAAGCGCGTCCCAAGGCGATGCGGCTGGTGGTTGACGGCGCGTTGGGGCCGGGGATCACCGCCAAGGATATTGCGCTGAACTGGATTGCCAGACTGGGGACCGACGGCGCACGTGGGCATGCCGTTGAGTATGCCGGACCAACCGTGCGCGGCCTGTCGATGGAGGGTCGGATGACCCTGTGCAACCTGTCGATTGAGGGCGGCGCGCGGATGGGGATGATCGCGCCGGATCAGACCACGTTTGACTATGTGATGGAGCGGCCATTTTCGCCAAAAGGCCGCGCTTGGCAGGCCGCGCTGGATGCTTGGGCAGATCTGCGCAGTGATCCCGACGCGCGGTTTGACAAAGAGGTGGCTTTGGACGCGACCCAGATTGCGCCCACCGTCACCTGGGGCACCAGTCCGGAACAGGCTTTGCCGATTGATGCCACCCTGCCCGATCCGGCGGGGCTGGACGCCGGTAGCGCGGAACAGGTGCGTGCGGCGCTGGACTATATGGGACTGGTTGCGGGGCGACCGATTGCGGGCACGCCGGTGGATCAGGTCTTTATCGGCTCTTGCACCAATGGGCGGATCGAGGATTTGCGCCTGGCCGCCGCCGTACTGTCAGGCCACCGCGCCAAGGTTCCTGGCATTGTTTCGCCGGGGTCGATGCTGGTGAAACAACAGGCCGAACAGGAAGGGTTGGACCGGATTTTCCAACAGGCGGGGCTGGACTGGGTCGCGTCGGGATGTTCGATGTGTGTGGGCATGAACGGCGATCTGGTCGCGCCCGGAAAACGCTGTGCATCCTCTACCAACCGCAACTTTCGCGGGCGGCAAGGCCGGGGTGCCCGCACCCATCTGATGTCGCCAGCGATGGTCGCTGCGGCGGCCATCACAGGCACGCTGATCGACGCACGGCCGTTTCTGCCGCAAGGGGGCGTGTGATGGGTGGCTGGACAATACACACCGGTCAGGCAGTGGCATTGCCGCTGGAAAACATCGACACAGATCAGCTGATCCCGGCGCGGTTCATGTCTGTGCCGCGCGCCGAAGGCTATGGGCGATATTTGCTGCATGACATGCGCTTTGACGTGGCGGGCCAGCCGGACCCGGATATGGTGCTGAACCGACATCCCGGGGCCAGCATTCTGGTCACACGGCGCAATTTTGGTTGCGGGTCCTCGCGCGAGGCGGCGGTGTATGCGCTGGTTGACGCCGGGTTTTGCGCGGTGATCGCACCGGGGTTTGGTGATATTTTTGCAGGCAATGCGGTGAATAACGGGTTGTTGCCTGCGCGGGTTTCGCCCGAGGCGGCAGAGCGGTTGATTGCCCTGCTGGGCACCGGCACCCATGACGCGCGCATTGATCTGCAAAGCGGCGAAATTACGCTGGGCGATCACAAAGCGGCCTTTGATCTGGACCCGACATGGCGCACCAAGCTGATCAAAGGCTGGGACGATATCGACCTGACCGGCGCCGAAATTCCCCGGATCGCTGCGTTTCGCGCGCAGCGGCGATCGGATGCGCCGTGGGCCTGGCCTGACAGTGGGGCGTCTTAACCCGCTGGCAGAATTTCCTGACGGATGGTGGTAAGCGCCCCGTCCAACGCCACGCCGTCTTCGTCTTGCAACGCGGCGGCGATCAACCGGCGCAGCCAGTCAGCGGCGTCCGGACGCCCGGCCAGTTGTGCTGCGGCCCCCATCACCTTGTCAAACTTGCCCAGACCCCGGCTGTGGGTGTCGGAATAGCCTTTGATCAACCGCCGGGCACGGATCATTTCGACCGACAGGGCATAGTCGGCCGGCACCATCGCCAGCGCGGCGGTCAGCCAATCGGTCAAATGCCGAACCTCCTGCGCGTGACGCAGGCTGCGCAACCGGTGCCGCCGCATGCCGCCAACGATATACAGCATCACAAACGACGGGATGCTGTCACTGCGCAATCGCCGCCCCTTGCAAAACCAACGATCCAGACGCGCCATCCGCGCCGGACTGGCCTGAAACCACTGGCCAAACCGTTCCGGCATCATCCCGGCAATTTCCTCGGCGCGGGGATGCATGTATTCAGTCAGCGCCAAAAGCTGGCCGTCTGTAACCTGCATTTCCTGACGTATCCGGTCAAACCGCGCCGCGCGGGTTTTTAGATCGGCCACCCGGATAACATCATCATAGGCCATCGCATTGGCGATATGTTTCGCGGCCTCGACCGACAGGGCGTATCCGTTATCCGCCACGTCCAGCGCCAGAACCGATTGCACCCGGTCGAGATAGAGCGCGCCATAGGCCAAGTCCTGAAAATCAACCGTTTTGCGCAGCCCGGCTAGCCCCATATCGCGCAGCGCTTCGGGCATCTCGGCAATCCGGTTGCACAGCTGCTGCCACTGCGCCTTTTGCCCCGCTGGCCCGCCGGGATCGCGCGCAACCGGCGTGACTGTGGGAATTGCGGGGGTTTCCGGGCGTTCCACCAGATCACAGGCCGCCGCGAAGGCCTGTAACGACGGCGCCACGGACCGGCCCGACGCCCGGATGGCCTCTTCGAACGCAGCGCGGGGAAATGGCAGCGCGCCGGACCCGGCCAAGGCACCAAACAGGCTGGCCGATATGACCGAGCCGTTTTCGAGCGCCACATGCTCTAGATCGGCCATCACCAACTGGCGTGCGGCAATTTCGGCAGCGGCGCGGACCTGGTCTGCGCTTTTGATGCCATTGCCCGGCTCGGACTTTTCGGAAAACGCCAGTGCGCGATGGGTCGAGGCGATCAGCACAGTGCGGTCCGGCGTGACAAAGCCGCGTTGGATGGCGCGGCCTGCCTCCATCATTTCGGCGGCAATCACGATGTCGACGTCGCCCGCCGCCGGGGCCAGCGAAAACACCGGCGCGCGGTCGCTTTGCCGGGCCATTTCGACGTAATACACCGTGGTGCCGGTGCGCTGTGCCACGCCCGCCACCGATGTGGCCTGGGCCACGTATCCTTGGGCGCGGGCCAGTGTCTCGATCCAGCTGGTCAGCACGCCGCCGCCTTGCCCGCCCACGGCCAGGACCGCCAGTTTGATGATCTGGTCCGTGTCGCGGCCAGGGGCGGCAGGATCAAAGGTAGGGATGGTGTTCATGGCGCAGCATCCGGAAACACCAATCGCGACCCGGCGCGGCGTGTTTGCAGCCAGGCAATGACCTGCGCCCGTAGCCCGGCGCGAAACCGTTCGAACCGCCCCGGATTATGCACCACGTCTGCCTGATAGAAGGACGGGCACAGGATGGCGGCATCGGCCACCTCGCCGCAATTACCGCAACCAACGCAGCTTTGATCAATGCTGGCCACCGGGTCATCACGCAGCGGATCATCCAGCGTTTTCAACGATAAGGACGGGCATCCGGACAGCCGCATACAAGCGTGATCACCGGTGCACACATCCGCGTCCACCCCAAACCGGGGCACCTGAACCCGCTGCCCATCGCGGATCGCCTGTTGGCGCAGCGGCTTTTCCCGGCGTTGCTTGTTCAGCATACATTCGGACGACGCCACGATCACCTTTGGCCCGTCATACCCGGTTGTCAGCGCCTCACGGAACACATCGCGCATATGGGCGACATCATAAGTGCGATCCACCTGACGTACCCATTTGACGCCGATGCCGTTCAACGCCTTTTTGATCGAATGCTTGGTGGATTTGCTGACATTATCGGCGCGCGACGACAGCACATCCTGCCCACCGGTGGCAGCGGAATAGAAGTTATCGACCACAACGGCCACGGAATCGGCCTTGTTATAGACCATATTGCCAAACGAGCTGGACAGACCGTTGTGCCAGAACCCGCCATCGCCAATCACTGATATTGCACGCCGTTCACCGCCGCCATCAAAGGCAGCGTTCGATGCCGGCCCCAAGCCATAGCCCATGGTTGACCCACCGATTTCAAACGGCGGCAGGGCGGCAAACAAGTGGCACCCGATATCGGCGGTGATCTGGTGCTTGCCCAGTTCCTTTTCCACCAACTTCATCGCCGCAAAAATGGGTCGTTCCGGGCAGCCGGTGCAAAACCCGGGCGGGCGGATTGGCACGGTGTTGCTGAGGTCCGGAATATCCGGCGCCGGGGCGTTGGGGGCGCGCAGGTTTGCCGACAGCAGGGCAGGCGCGGTTTGTTTCAGAAAGCCAGAGATGCCATCAAACAGAACCTTGCCGGTATATTCCCCCGCCTGCGGCAGCAGCCCCTTGCCGTAAAACGGCAGGGTTTTACCGGCGCGATACAGCATCGTGGTCAGGCCCTGTTCGATGAACTCGGGCTGGCCTTCTTCGACCACCATCAGCGCCTGTTTGCCCTCGCAAAACTCCAGAAATTCAGGCTCGACCAGCGGATAGGTGACGTTCAGCACGTAAATCGGCACGTTGCTGTTGCCATAAATGTCGGCCAGCCCCAGCCGCTGCAGGGCGCGCATCACGCCGTTATACATGCCGCCCTGAACCACTATGCCCACTGGGCCATCGGAAGGGCCAAACACCTCGTTCAGCTTGTTGCGGATGATGTAATCCTGTGCGGCGGGCCAGCGGGTTTCGATCTTGTCCTGTTCATGCGCATAGG
>JBLINN010000064.1:0-15975 GCA_047639325.1 Paracoccaceae bacterium
GCCAAGATTGGCGTCCGGGTGCTCAACCGAATGACCGGACTTGGCCGTCCAAGTTTTGAACGCACCGCCTGAATTCCGTCTTCGGTAGGGCGCGTTCCGAGCGCCAGATCATTCGTGCAACATCGCCCATAGGCGCCGTTCACCGCCCCAACGCAAATGGCGACAATCCAGCTGTTGATGATCATGTCCACGGGATGCATGCGTAAAACGGTGATCGGGGTCAGCATTTCGGCGGAATGGTGGACTTTGTGAAACTCCCACAATACCGGGAATTTGTGCATCAGGAAATGGGCAAAGAACAGGCCGAAATCCAGCGCCAAAACCAGAAGGATCGCGGTGCCGGCAGCCACCAACACGCCTGCCTGGGCGATGTCCGGGGCCACCTCGCCGAACAGTCTGGTAAAAAGCTGCTGGGTGAATGCCGCCACCCCGGCGCCAGAGATCATGAATACGCCAAAGGCCAGAACACGCACGAAATAATTGGCAACTGCATAGCGGTAATCCAGCAGGGCCGACGGGTGCAGCAGCACTTTGGACGGAAAGGTTTGTTTGAACGCCTGAGACGCGGACCATTTTTCGGAACGATCCCGGCGATAACAGATCAGTGCAATCACAATGGCCGAGGCCAGGAAGATCCAGGAAAACCGGGGTCCGATCATTGTGAACTGGCCGAGGGATGCGGTGATGTCTGTCAGAATATAGTCAAGAAAACCCAACGTATTTTCCTTGTTTCAAAGCGTGTTCGCAGGCCTATAGGGTGGAAAATTGCGCCGGGGGTGTCTGGGCTTAATCCAGTCGTCGCACCAATATCTGGTTGGTGTCGCCGCGTTTGGTTTCCAGCACTTTCAACGAGGCCACCAGATCGGACAGTTTGCGTTTGCCATAGCTGCGCGTGTCGAAATCGGGGTTGGCGGCGGTGATGAACTGGCCCAGCGGCCCCAGCGCGTACCAGTCGTCGTCTTGATCAATTGCGTCCATCGCCTTGAGGATCAGATCGCGTGCCTGGGTCAGGGGTTTGTTGGTGGCGGGTTTGGTGGTCGGAACCTCGGCCTGTTCGGTGCCAGGGTCGGGGTTTCGGTCCAGGTTTTGATCCAGGTTTTCCAGAAAAATGAACCGTTTGCAGGCTTTGCGGAAGGCCGCGGGGGTTTTCATCTGGCCCATGCCGTACACATCCAGCCCCTGTTCGCGGATCCGGCTGGCCAGACGGGTGAAATCGCTGTCCGAGGACACCAGAACAAACCCGTCAAACCGCCCCGAATGCAGCAGGTCCATCGCGTCAATCACCAGTGCGATGTCGCTGGCATTCTTGCCGACGGTATTGGCGGGCTGGTGGTGTGGCACCAGGCCAAATTCGGCCTGAACCCGCGACCATCCGGTCATCTGCTGGCTAGAGAAATCGCCATAACAGCGCCGCACTGATGCCTCGCCCAACCCGGCAATCTCGTCAAAGATCGCCTTGGTGAATTTGGGCGAGGTGTTATCGGCGTCAATCAGGACCGCCAGCAGGGGGGTGCGATCTGGCATTTAATATACGACCACGGCCCGGATGCTTTCACCCCTATGCATCAGCTCGAACCCTTCGTTGATCTGGTCCAGCGACAGTTTGTGGGTGATCATCGGGTCGATCTCGATCTTGCCGTCCATGTACCAGTCGACAATCTTGGGCACATCGGTGCGCCCTTTTGCGCCGCCAAAGGCGGTGCCGCGCCAACTGCGCCCGGTGACCAGCTGGAATGGACGGGTGCTGATTTCAGCCCCCGCAGGCGCCACGCCGATGATGATCGACTCGCCCCAGCCCTTATGGGCGGCTTCAAGGGCTGTGCGCATGACGTCGACGTTGCCGGTGGCGTCAAACGTGTAATCCGCGCCGCCCTTGGTTAATTCCACCAGATGCGCAACCAAGTCGCCCTCGACTTTTGATGGGTTCACAAAATCGGTCAGGCCGAAATAGCGCGCCATCTCTTCCTTGCCGTCGTTCAGATCGACGCCGACAATCTGGTCTGCGCCCGCCAGCCGTAATCCCTGGATCACGTTCAAACCGATGCCGCCAAGGCCGAAAACGATACCCCTGGAGCCGATTTCAACCTTGGCCGTGTTGATCACCGCACCGATGCCGGTGGTGACGCCGCAGCCAATATAGCAAATCTTGTCAAACGGCGCGTCCTTGCGCACTTTCGCCAGCGCGATTTCCGGCACAACCGTGTGGTTGGCAAAGGTCGAGCAGCCCATATAGTGGTGGATCGGCGTGCCATCCAGCATCGAAAACCGCGTTGATCCGTCGGGCAGCAAACCGGCACCCTGGGTGGCGCGAACTTTCTGGCAAAGGTTGGTTTTTGGGTTCAGACAATATTCGCATTCCCGGCATTCAGGCGTGTAAAGCGGGATCACATGATCGCCCACTTCAAGACTGGTGACGCCTTCGCCAATTTCGATCACGACGCCTGCGCCTTCGTGGCCCAAAATCGCGGGAAAGATGCCTTCGGGATCATCGCCGGACCGGGTGAATTCATCGGTGTGGCACAGGCCTGTGGCCTTGATTTCTACCAGAACCTCGCCGGCGCGGGGCCCTTCCAGGTTCACGTCCATGATTTCAAGCGGTTTTCCGGCCTGAACGGCCACGGCGGCACGAGTGCGCATGTGTTATTTCCTTTCGCAACGTTTGCGAAAGACCCTGCGGCAAAGACCGGGTGTTTTCAACTCTGCATTGATGGCAAGTTGACAAATATGATCCGGGTTCGGCTGTTACCGTTTTCTTTCGAAGAAAACGGGTCGGAAAATTTGAA
Organism: Paracoccaceae bacterium; assembly: GCA_047639325.1. Classification (GTDB taxonomy): domain Bacteria; phylum Pseudomonadota; class Alphaproteobacteria; order Rhodobacterales; family Rhodobacteraceae; genus NVQY01. Next base: position 2,784 of record JBLINN010000064.1, read on the forward strand.
ATTTTCCGGGTCGCGTGGCGATGGCGCCGCGCGTCAGCGCAGCCGCTCTGAGCCCCACTTGTCCTGACGATAGGTCCGGTGACAGTCAAGACAGGCGTGGATCAGGCCCGGCAGGGTGGATCGCAGCGTTTCCAACCGGCTCACTCTGAGCGCCTGTGCCGCTTTTTTGGCGGTTTTGGCGCGGGTTTCGAAATCATCCCATTGCCACCAGATTTCCGTTCGGGCCCGGCTTTGCGGGTCTGAATGTGGCTTGCGAAACACTGACGGGATGGACCGTGTGGCCGAAATCAGATCGCGGCGCGCGGCGCGGGCCTGAGAGCGGTTGAACTGGAACCGTCCGGCCATCATGTTGGCCAGCGTGTCGATGGCTGTTTTGGCGGTGGTCATCGTGGTCATCCGTTTCAGGACGCCGGGATTGGCGACGCCATTTTGTGCCACGGTCCCCGTAGCCATCCCCGTAGCTATTCCCGTAGCCAGCAGCAGAACGCATAGTACCGCGTAAAGCGGGTAGCGGTGCGCCCGGCTGTGATCTTTCATTACCAATGCTCCTGTCCTGCCTCGACTCGGCGATTGATTCGAGAATATAGAACAAAGTATGAACAAATAGTTGCTATTGGTGCCCGCTGATGCCCAACCGCCGAATCCTTTCGCTCTGGTTTCCCCGCCTTGGCGCGGAGCGGTTGGGGCGTGTCGCGCGCGGGACGACGGATGGCCCGCTGGCGGTGGTGGCCGAGCAGGCCAATATGCAGGTGATCACTTCGGTCAACGCACAGGCGCAGGCGGCGGGGTTGCAGGTGGGTCAGCCGGTGCGCGACGCCCATGCGATGTGCGCGCATCTGATCACCCGCACCCGCAATGCCCCGGCCGAAGCGGCGTTTCTGGCGGCGTTGCGCCGTTGGGCGGGTAAGTTCAGCCCCTGGGTCGCCGAAGAGGCGCCGGATGGTTTGGCGATTGATCTGACGGGCTGTGCGCATCTGTTTGGTGGTGAAGCGGCCATGCTGGGGATGGTTGAGGCCGATTGTACCGATATGGGGTTAAGTGTCTGTGCAGGTCTTGCCGATACACTGGGGGCGGCTTGGGCGTTGGCGCGCTATGTCGGGCAGGCGACGGGATCGGCGCGCAATGGCGATGCGATCTCGCAAGAGGCGCGCGCCACCCGCGCCCGCGCGGTCAAGCGGCGGCATTGGACCCGGGGCGGGGCGGCGCCGCAGGGTAGCGCCCTGACCGGCCCTGTGGCGCGGATTGCGCCGCCGGGGCAAAGCTATGGCGTGCTCAGCCCGTTGCCGGTTGCGGCGTTGCGGCTGGCGGGGGACACGGGCGCGCAGTTGAACCGGTTGGGGTTGCGGCGGATTGGCGATCTGCTGGGCCAGCCACGCGCGTCGCTGGCGCGGCGGTTTGGCAAGGGGTTGGTGCTGCGGCTGGATCAGGCGATGGGCAGCGCGCCAGAGCCGGTTTCGCCCGCGCGCCCGGCGCATCGGTTTGCGGTGCGTCTGACCCTGCCGGAGCCGATTGGGTTAACGGACGATCTGCTGGCCGGGATTGACCGGATGTTGCCGCGGCTTTGTGCGCAGCTGAAAGACAAGGGGCGCGGGGTGCGGAGTTTGCGGTTAGAGGCGCATCGCTGTGATCAAAGTGCTGTGGCGGTGACCATCGGGCTGGCGCGTCCGGCGCAGGAGCCGCTGCGTATCCGTCCGCTGCTAGAGATGAAGCTGGACCAGATAGATGCCGGGTTTGGCATTGATATGTTGCGGATCGAGGCGGTGCAGACCGAGCCGATCCACGCCCGCACACCGGTGGGGCATTTACAGGCTGGGCACGCGGCGAGCGAGCGGTTGGCGGGGAATACTGCGCTGGACGATCTGATTGGCAGGCTGGGGGCACGGGTGGGGCTGGAGGCGATCACCCGGCGGCATCCGGCGTCGAGCCATATCCCCGAGAAAACCGCGCAGGTTTTGGCTGCTGCCTGGTCGGGGCCTGCGGCGGACTGGCCCCTGCCGCGCACCCCGCGCCCGCTGTTGTTATGGAGGCCAGAGCCGGTGAGTGCGCCGGATGATCCAGGCGTACCTGCGGCGTTTCGCTGGCGCGGGCGGGATTGGGTGCTGGCCTGCGCCACGGGACCTGAGCGGATTGCCCCGGAATGGTGGCTGGACGATCCGAACTGGCGCAGTGGGGTGCGTGATTATTGGGTGGTCACGACGCAGCGGGGGGATCGGTTGTGGCTGTATTACGGGCATGGGGCGGCGATGTCGTCGGGGTGGTTTTGTCAGGGGAGTTTTGCCTGAGTGAGGGGTTGGGACGCCTTCGGCGAGAGTATTTATCACAAGAAAAAGCAGCGGGGACAGTCTGCGAGGCGGGGTGCGGGGTTGGCTGTAAGGCGCAAGGTTTTGACGATGCTGTGGCATCTGGGTTAAAGGGAGGGCAATGGACCCGCTTGCCCCCCTGATCACCGCGCTGCATAGCGAAGGCCGCCTACGGGTTTGGTCGATGATTATCACCGTGTTTGGTGATTTGGTGCAGCATCGTGGTGGCGAGATTTCTACCGCACGTTTGGGGCGTTTGTTGGGCCGGGTTGGCGTGGAACAGGGCGCTTTGCGCACTGCCTTGTCGCGGTTGGGGCGTGACGGCTGGGTGGATAGCGAGCGCAGTGGGCGTACCAGCCTGTACCGGTTGAGCGCGCAGGGGTTAAACCAGTTTGCGCCTGCCACCACGCGCATCTATGCCGCCCCCCGGGCTGTGCCCGTGCAACGTTGGGCGATTGCCCTGCGGCTGGGTCCCTTGGGAAAGCCGGAGGCCACGTTAAGCCCGGCGGATGAGGTTTCTGGTGGCGCGGATTGTCTGGTGGCCGGCGCGTTGGAGCAGGTTTCAGAGGCCTATCGCGCGGCGCTGCTGAGCCCGGCGCATCGGGCGGCGCTGGTGGGGTTGGCGGCGGATTTGCAGGCTTTGGCGGTACCGTTACCCACGGCGCTGGATGCGGCGGCGGCAAGGATGTTGTTGATCCATCGCTGGCGGCGGCTGGTTCTGCGGTTTCCTGATATCCCTGCCGATTTGATGCCGGATGATGCGCCGCTGGTCGATCCGCGCCGGGCGGTGGCCGACATCTATGCACAGCTTGTTCCGGCGACTGAGGACTGGTTGGAGGGGGAATCCCCAGGGTTGCCGCCGATGGCATCGCCCATCACGTCAGCGGCGCTGAGGTTTGCCGGGGTGCAATCCGGGGTGCAATCTGGGGTGCATCGGGGTTGATTTCGCCCGCAAATGGCGCAACTCTGGGGTATGACGCTTCAACCGCCCAGCCAATTTCCAAATGGCGCCAACCGTGCTTCGATTCCGGTTCAGATTGCTTTTGACCGGCGAGAGCTGTCCGTCATCATGTCGCTGTATGGTCGTATGGTTGCGGCGGGTGAGTGGCGCGATTACGGGATTTCCTGTTTGCAGGAAGTGGCCGTGTTCTCGATCTTTCGCCGGACGGCGGAAAACCCGTTATACCGTGTGGAAAAGCGGCCAAAGCTGCGCAATCGGCAGGGGCAATATTCGGTTGTGGGCATGGATGGGCAGGTTTTGAAGCGCGGCCATGATCTGAAGGCCGTGCTGCGGGGGTTGGAGCGCAAGCTGATCCGGGTGGTTGATTAAGGCGTGTCGCGTCAGGGTCGTCTGTGTGACGTAACTGGCCCATCGCCCTGCGCCAGAATGCGGGCCCGCGCCGGTTCAATTGGTTCGCAGACCACCGCCATGTGATGCGCATTGGCGTGGATCATCGTTTCGGGATCGCAGACCTGGGCGACGTGGCCTTTCCAGAACAACAGGTCGCCGCGTTGATAAGGGGACCCGTCCGGCAGGGGGTGGCCAAGCGCTTGTTCCTGTTGGTCGCTGTCGCCGGGGCAGGCGCGCCCGCAGGCCAGCCAGCCCGCCTGAACCAGCCCGGAACAGTCGATGCCCGCACGGTTGTTGCCGCCCCACAGATAGGGCGACCCCATGAACAGCAGGGCGACATCCACCGGGTCGGTCATATGGGTGCCAACCGGGGTCAGGTGGGTGCCGGGGACAAAGCCCGCAGGTGTTTCGGCGAACCCGTTGGTTTCGGATGTCACGGCCAGCTGACTGCCAAAGCTAAGCGCCATTTGGTCGGGCGATTTGATATCCGGGGCGGCATAGGCATGGGTTGAGGGCGCGCTGACCCAGTGGGTTGCGATTTGGTCCGGGCCAAGGGCAGCTTGCGGCAGATAGCCGGTATAGCCATCCTTATGCGCCTGAACAAAGCTCCACCCCATGCGATCTTCGAACACCTCGACGCGTTCGCCGTAAAGGACCTGACGGTCGCGGGGGCCGTCCGGGGCGCGCATCAGGTTGGCAACCGGTTGGGTGACGCGCCGGACCTGTCGGGCCAAGCGCACTAACCCCGATGGCGCATCGGTCAGATGCGCCGCTGCAACGCGGGCGTTGATGGGGGTGGTGCGCGGGTCGCTCACAGTTTCAGGATCTCGGGCAGGGCATCCAGCAGCGCACGCGCGCCTTGTCCGATGCCGCCTTTGGGGCGGGCCGGGGCGTTTGCCGATTGCCAGCCGTAAATGTCGAAATGCACATAAGGCGTCTGCGTCACGAAGCGGCGCAGGAACAGGGCGGCGGTGATTGCCCCGGCAAAGCCGCCTGATGGCGCGTTATCCAGATCGGCAATCATTGGTTCGATCTTAAGCTCGTAAGGGTCGTGGAATGGCATCCGCCAGACCGGGTCCTGAACCCGCGTTGCAGCGGCGGCCAGCGCGTTGGCCGCGCCATCATCATCGGTGAAAAACGGCGCGATATCCGACCCGACAGCGGTGCGGGCCGCGCCGGTGAGGGTGGCCATCGACACGATCAGGTCTGGATTGCCTTCGTCGGCCAGTGCCAGCGCATCGGCCAGCACCAGCCGCCCTTCGGCGTCGGTATTGTTGATTTCAACCGTCAGCCCCTTGCGCGAGGTCAGGATATCGCCGGGCCGGTAAGCATTGCCGGAAATCGAGTTTTCCACCGCCGGGATCAGCACCCGCAGCTGCACCGGCAGGTTCAGCGCCATGATCATATGCGCCAGCCCCAGAACGGTGGCGGCCCCACCCATATCCTTTTTCATCTGGCCCATGCCGCCCGGGGGTTTGATGTTCAAACCGCCAGTGTCAAAACACACGCCTTTGCCCACCAGCGTCAGCGTCGGGCCAGCACTGCCCCAATGCATATCAATCAGCCGAGGCGCGCGATCTGCCGCGCGGCCAACGGTGTGAATCATCGGCAGGTTCTGCGTCAGCAGGTCATCGCCGCGGATCACCGAAATTTGTGCCTCGTGTTCTGCCGCCAGCTTGGTCGCTGCCGCCTCAAGCGCGTCGGGGCCCATATCCGAGGCCGGGGTGTTGATGAGATCGCGGGTCAGAGCCTCGGCTGCGGCGAGGATTTCCAGCTTGGCCGCATCGACGTTGCCGGGGGCGATCAGATCAACCTGCGTCACCGGCTGTGACCGGTAGCGATCAAAGCGATGGCGGGACATCAGCCAGCCAAAACATTCGGTCGCCGCGATGTCGTCACCCAACCCCGAGGCGATTTCATAGGTGCCTTCGGGCAGCTTGTCGGCGATGCCCGCCAGATGAAACCGGCGCCGCGCGCGCTGGCTGGCGGTGCCAAACCCGGCCAGCGCCATCGCCGCGCTGCCATCTTTGGCCGGGACCACCAATACCTGCCCCTTGGCCGCAATAAACCCATTGGTCTGCACCCAAGCCTGCACCAGATCATCCTGCCCCTTCAGCCAGTTTTTCAGGCTCGGCTGGTCAATGACATGCAACGGGATCGCCGCATCACGGTTTTTGGAAAAAACTGGGGGCATGATAATACTCTTCTTGGGAACACATCCGCCAAGACTAGTCTGCATACCGCCACCTGCAAGCCCCGTCAGACCGAAAGGTCCTGCGAATCCCACACGGCTGTCAGCGACCGTTCGCCGATCCGTAACAACCGGTACAATGTCGCGCTGATGGCCGCTGGATCGCGAGCATCCACGGCGCAGGTGACGTCCCCTGCAACCCGGGCCAGCGTGGCCATGCCGATCTGATCGGCGATTGCGACCAGCGAGCGTGCACATTTGCGCAGTTTTTCCTGATCGTGTTGTCGCCACAGACGTTCGCAATGTGACAGGCGAACCGCCAGTTCCTCGATCGCGCGGCAGACCACATCTTCGGCCCCGGTTTCGCCCAGCTGGCGATACAGGGTGCCCAGCCGGTCTGGATCCAGCCGTATATTTTCGTTCTGAACAAGCGTGATTACCATTGCCACCACAACCCCCAATTTCCATCGCCCCCACGGCACGGACCACTATGAAATGCACAAGTTTGCAAAAGGTTGCGCTCTATCTGCCTTAATGGCTCGAATTTGGGTACAATCGCGTCTATCTGAGTGTCTGGACACCTACCGGAAATGGAACTTTGCATGGAACATGCCAAACCACTGCCCAGCTACCTTGCGCAACGCTATCACGGCTGGAAGGCCACAACGTATAAGGAAAACCAGGGGTGGTATCGCCGTTTGGCCAGCGACGGGCAACGGCCAAGGGCAATGGTTGTCTCGTGCTGTGACAGCCGGGTGCATGTCACGTCGATCTTTGGCGCAGATCAGGGCGAGTTCTTTATTCATCGCAATATCGCCAACCTTGTGCCGCCTTACGAGCCGGATGGCGACCACCATGGCACCAGCGCCGCTGTGGAATACGCAGTGTCAGTTCTTGGGGTGGTGCATCTGATCGTGCTGGGCCATTCGCAATGCGGTGGCATTCAGGGCTGTATCGACATGTGCAAGGGCCGCGCGCCGGAACTTGAGGCAAAAGAGAGTTTTGTCGGACGCTGGATGGACATCCTGCGGCCCAAGTTTGATCTGGTGGCGCATATCGAAGACGAAGACGAACAGATCAACCAGTTGGAAAAGCACGCGGTGATCACCTCGCTGGAAAACCTGATGACCTTCCCCTTTGTCGCCTCTGCCAACGAAAGCGGATCGCTTAGCCTGCACGGGCTGTGGACCGAGATTGGCGAGGGTGGGTTGCAGTGTTATGACCCGGCGATTGAAAAGTTTGTTGACGTTTAGGGCCAGTTTCAGCGCAGCTCTTTGCCGTCAGGCCAAGTCAGTTCGGTGTGGATATCGATAGTTTGTTTTTTCCCGGCGGCGAGGGTCAGGTCCCAACCCAGAATGCCGCGCCGATCATCGACATTGGTTTCATTTGGCTGCGGTGTCGCGGCCCAGGATATCTTCAAATCGTCCTGTTCTGAATAAGGCACGCGGTCCAGCGTCCGCACGTCCCAGTCTTGGTCCGATAGGTTTTCAACCTCAAGGCGCCAGTGTTGTCTTTGTTGGTTATACCGCGAAATCAACCCGGTGGCGCCTTCGCCAGTGTCCAGCCGAACCATTTTCAGGCGCAAGCTGTCGATTGGGCCAAAGTTCAGCTTGGTCTCGGCGGCGGGTCTTCGATGCGTTTGCGATCCGTTCGAACTTTGAACGGGCGGATCCGCCCAAAAGGCTCCAGCGTCGATAGTGTCAGGTTAATATCTACCCAATTTTCACCCGATTCCTGCGCAACCAGCACATCACGTTGAATTCGAACCGACGGTTCGGCCCCCCGGGTCAAATGCAGATCATAGATCGGAGCCCAGAAAGACCCGTTTTCCGACAAGTAGGACAGAATCACCGTGCCATCGGCGGGGGCCTCGGCTGTCACCTCGACAGAGAGGTAGATCCGATCCTCATCTTCCTGCGATACCGCATCCAACGCCTGTTGTGCCTTGGCCAGTTCTTCTTGCAGGTCTTCCAGGGCGCGCTCGATTTTCCGGGCTGCAATTTCGGCGGTCAGGGCGGATTGATGCGCGTCCAGCGCCTCGGTTCCGACCATCTGTGACAAGGCGCGCAAATCGTCCAGCGGGGCAGTCGACATCTTGTCGTCCCGGCCCAGTTGTTGCAGGAATGCAAGGCGGGTATGTGCCACCTTGGCCATCAGACGGGCGTGGCTTGCGTCATCCTCGACGGCCTGAATGCGCAGGCTAAGAGGGTCATCCATCGCGGGCAGGTCGCGCAGGATCAGGGTGTGCTGCCCGGCAGGGATGGAAAACGGCGCCTTGCGGGTGATTGCGGCGCTGTCGGGGTAGACGATGACATCGGTGATTTTGCTGGCAGGGCTAAAGCTGTCGGCGATGCCAATGTTTGGAATAAGGAAAAGAACAAGGGCCGCGAAACGCATTGCAATACCACCTAAAACAATTTCCGATAGCGTCCCTATTATTGGCTTAAAAAGCAAGAGGCACCATCGGGTCAGACCCGTGGTGCCTCGTCACATTTCATTTCGGTATTTGGCAATCAGCCTTTTTTCAGCACCCGCGTGCCCAGCGTTTCGGCGATCTGCACCGCGTTCAGCGCGGCGCCCTTGCGCAGGTTATCCGACACGCACCACAGGTTCAGACCGTTGTCGATGGTGCTGTCCTGCCGGATACGGCTGATGAAGGTGGCGTAATCGCCGACGCATTCAATCGGCGTGACATAGCCACCGTCTTCGCGCTTGTCGATCACCATGACGCCCGGGGCTTCGCGCAGGATATCGCGGGCCTCGTCTTCGTCCAGGAAATCCTCAAATTCGATATTGATCGCCTCGGAATGGCCGACAAATACCGGGACGCGCACGCAAGTGGCGGTGACCTTGATCGATGTGTCGATGATCTTTTTGGTTTCGGCGACCATTTTCCATTCTTCTTTGGTGGTGCCGTCTTCCATGAACACATCGATATGCGGGATCACGTTGAACGCGATCTGCTTGGTGAATTTGCGCGGTGGTTTGTCATCCACCGGATTATAGATCGACTTGGTCTGATCCCACAGTTCATCAATGCCGTCTTTACCGGCGCCCGACACTGACTGATAGGTGCTGACAACAACCCGCTTGATGCGGGCGCGGTCATGCAACGGCTTCAGCGCCACAACCATCTGTGCGGTTGAACAGTTTGGATTGGCGATGATGTTCTTTTTGGAATAGCCAATGATCGCCTCGGGGTTCACCTCGGGCACAATCAGCGGCACATCCGGGTCATAGCGATACAGCGAGCTGTTATCGATCACCACACAGCCGACAGACGCCGCACGCGGCGCATAGATCTTGGTGGCGTCGGACCCCACGGCAAAAAGCGCCATGTCCCAGCCGGTGAAATCGAACGTGTCCAGGTCTTTCGTCTTAAGCGTCTTGTCACCAAAGCTGACCTGTGTTCCCAACGATTTTCGGCTTGCCAGAACGGCAAGTTCATCGACAGGAAACTGGCGCTCAGCCAGGATGTTCAGCATTTCGCGGCCCACATTGCCTGTGGCACCGACAACAACGACGCGGTAACCCATGTTCTTTCTCCAGATATATGCCGACAGCGGGTCGGCTGCGGTGTCTTATCGCCAATGTCGCGCGGGGGAAAGGGGCAGGTTAATCCAGGCTGTCGCGGCTGAACAAATAGATCAGCGACCCGATCAGAAGCCCCACTGCGATAAACAGGAAGATCGCTGTATAAGGCGCGGTTGCCGCGCCGCCGGAATAGGCCTGATGCACCCGCCCCGAGGCGAACTGCATCACGCCAACGCCGCCAATGCCAAACAGGTTCATCAGCGTCACACCGCGGCCCACCAGATGCGGTGGGAAAAAGCTGCGGCCATGGGCGATGATCACCGGGAAGGACCCGCCAAACACCCCGATGGCCGCAATCAGCGCGATCGACACATAGACATTGGTGTCAATCAGCGCGATCAACGCGAATAATGTCAGCGCCCCTGCAAGGTTTCCGGCAAACACCACCCATTTGCGGGTGCCCAAAATCCGGTCCAGCGGGCCGTAAATCAGCGTGCCGGTGATCATCGCGATGCCCATCACCAGCGTCGCCTGCCCGATCTGCGCCGTGTCCAGCCCAAACACATCCGACAGGTAGGGTCCGATCCACAAGCCGCGCAGCGCGCCCGCAGGCGCGTAATTCACCAACATTAGCGGCAAGATCGCCCACATCACCGGCAGTTTCAGCAGATCAAACACTGATCCTTTTATGCCCCCCTCGGTCGGGGCCGGGTCGCGCACCGTAAAAAACAAGCCAACAGCCACCAGCACCGAAGCTGCCGACAATCCGGCCAGCGAGGCACGCCAGCCGATCCATTCCGCCGCCAGTGCCATCGGGTAGGACGCCACCAGATTGCCCACCGATCCGACGCCCAGCATCAGCGCTGCCAGCGTGGCAAAGCGTGCAGGCGGGTATTCGCGGGCAAAGATATAATAGGATGCCATCAGCACTGGCGAGCAGCCAACGCCGATCAGCAGCATCGCCATATCAACCTCGAACGCCGATCCGGCCAGCGCAAACAGGGCAGCACCCCCACCGCCGCCGATCAGCAACAAGACAGATGCCGTGCGGCGCGGCCCGATATGGTCCAGCGCCCAGCCAACCGGCAATTGCATCGCGGCGAAAGACAGGAACCACAGGCTGGACGCAAAGGCCAGATCATCCGGCGCAGTGCCGATATCCTGCTGCAACACAGTGCTGAGAACCGCGAGAAAGGCGCGAAAGAACTGGCTGAGCACATAGGCCAGGCACAATAGGATCAATCCGGCTTGCATAAGCGTCCTTTGCGGGTTTCCAGCCTGCCTGACATGGGGCGGTGAAACCTGCAAGAGGCCACAACACAACGAAGTGTTTCCCGCGCCGGTTAGACCGGTGTTAGGGTCGGGATATGGATGCAAACACTGACAGCCGGTTATTCTATGATGCCTTGCCACGGCTTACGTCGTTTGCAACGCTGTCTGATCCTGCCAGCTATACGCCGCTGCCGGATGACTGGGTGGTTGGTACGTCCGATATTGTCGGATCAACCCGCGCGATTGCGGATGGCAAATACAAGACCGTCAACATGGTCGGCGCGGCGGTGATTTCGGCGCAGATCAACGCCAGTGGCGGGCGCAGTTTTCCGTATGTGTTTGGCGGTGATGGTGCCGGGTTTGCCTGTGCGCCTGATTTGGCCGGGGCCGCAGGGCAGGCGTTAAGCGCGGTGCGATGCTGGGCGGACGCGGAATTTGGCCTGACGTTGCGCGTCGCCCAAGTGCCGGTTGCCGACATTCGCGCGGCGGGGACGCAGGTGGCGGTTGCCCGGTATCAGGCGGCAACCGGGATTGATTATGCGATGTTTGCCGGCGGTGGGCTGTCCTGGGCCGAGGCGCAGATGAAAGCGGGCGGTTTTGGTTTGCCCGCAGCCGCGCCCGGTACGGTTCCTGATCTGACCGGGCTGTCGTGCCGGTGGTCCAACATCCGGGCGCGCAACGGGGTTATTCTGTCAATTGTGGTACAGCCCGTAGCAAGCATGCCGGGGCGGGCGTTTTCGCAATTGTGCGAGGATATGGTGGGCATTGCCCAACATCTGGCGCTGGGCGGCCATCCGGTGCCGCCGGGGGCTGCTATAACCCGTTGGCCGCCGCCGGGCCTGACGCTAGAGGCGCATGCCTCGCGCGGGGACATCCCGCTGGCCAAGCGCAAGCGGCAGTTGTTGTTCCAGACGCTGCTGAACTGGTTTTTCCTGCGGACAAAAATTCCCATCGGCGGTTTTGATCCGGCGCATTACACCCGCACCGTTGCCCTGAACGCCGATTACCGTAAATTCGATGACGGGCTGAAAATGACACTGGATTGCGACCCTGAAACCCGCGACCACCTGCGCGCAAGGCTGGAACAGGGGGTGCAAGACGGGGTTATCCGCTATGGTCTGTTTGAACAGGACGAGGCGATGATGACCTGCATCGTGCCGTCGCATTTGCAGGACGATCACATGCATTTCATTGATGGCGCGGCGGGGGGCTATACCCGGGCTGCGGAGCAGATCAAATAACGCGCCTTGGTGTTTTTCGAGCCTTGTTGAACCGTCTGAGGCCGAGCAAAGTTGACTGGCATTTGGGAATTTTCGGGCTCTGTCGGATCGGTTCAGTCACCCAAAATTGACCCAAACGCCAAGCATTTTCCCCCAATATTTACCGGTATTCCGGCTGGCACCAGCAAACGGCGGCAGTGCGGACAAGGACGAAGCCGCTGCCGCGGCAATGGCGCTTGTTTCGAGTGTGGCGGGTTGCCGTGAACCCTGCGCATTTTGAGATATGACGAACCTGTTTGACGATTGGGCTTTCTCAATTGTCAAACAGGAGGTTCCCATGACACAGGAGAAGACGACGCCGCTGCGTGAACGGGTGATAGAAGACATGCGCATCCACGGGATGGGTGACAAAGCTCAGAAGGCGCATATCAGAGCGGTTAAAGACTTTGCGGGGTTTCTCAAGCGATCCCCGGACACGGACACGCCGGATGATCTGCGCCTACCAGTTGCACATGACCGCTACCAACGTGACGCCGCCCACATACAATGCGCGGATCATGGCGCCCAGGTTTCTGTTCGGCAAGACCTGCGGGCGTGAAGAGATGAAGAAGTACATGCAGTTCCGAACCCAGCCCTGGAAACTGCCGACGGTGCTGAGCATCGAAGACGTCTCGGAGCTTTTGATGGCAACACCGGGACCGGGGCTCAAATATCGCGCGGCGCTCAGCATTTCCTATGGCGCAGGTCTGCGGGCATCTGAGGTTTGCAATCTCAAGGTTGCCGATATCGACAGTGACCGGATGCTGATCCATGTCGATGAGGGCAAGGGCAGGAAGGACCGCAAGATCATGCTGTCGCCCGATCTGCTGAACCTGCTGCGGGACTACTGGCGTGAGGCGCGACCCGAGGGCTGGTTGTTTCCGGGCAAGCCGAAGATCAATCCGGTCACTTCGAGGCAATTAGGTCGGGCGTTCAACTCGGCCAAACATTTGGCCGGCATTGCCAAACCCGCCACGTTGCACACCTTGCGGCACAGTTTTGCCACCCATCTGCTGGAAGCAGGAACGGATGTTCGGGTGATCCCGGTCTTGCTTGGCCATGCCAAGCAGAGCACGACGGCGCGCTATACCCATGTTGCGACTAAAACGACCCGGGATACGATGAGCCCGTTTGAAGCCCTCAAAAGGCTGAACGTACAGACCCGCAAGCGCAGACGGGAATAACCGAGGCCGGGGTGCCCCGGCCAAAGCTGGAGATTGCTGACATCTTCCGCGCCCACGGCCCCGCGTGGCGGCGGGCCAATGCCGGGCATATCAGTCTGAAC